>QIAK01000239.1 GCA_003225515.1 Acidobacteriota bacterium
AGGAATAAATTCGCAGGGAAGTGAAGTTCGTAAGCTGGCGGCCGGGACCACCGTCGAGCGGCTGCAGCCAAAGATTGTCCACGCCTTTCTCGTGGATCGGATACACGAAACCCTTGCCATCGGGGCTGAAACGCAAGCTGCCGCTGTGCCGTATGTCGTATTCGTAGGTGCGCAGAACCTGCCCGGAGTCGAGCGCAACCAGCGAGATATTGGGCCTCGCGACTTTGAAATCGTAAGTGCCTAGCACGGCGGTTTTTCCATCGCGGGCAAGATCGAAACCGCCGTTGTATTCGACGGAGTGGCTCGAAACGCGTTCCGCCTTGCCCCCATCGATCGGGACCTTCATGAACTCTGTGTCGTGCCTGTTGACGTAGAAAACCGTCTTGCCATCCGGAGAGCACGCCGGGGTTTCGTCGTTCTTGCCGTCTGTCAAGCGGAGCAGGCCCGTACCATTCGCCTCACTTCGCCAAATGTTCACGCTCAACGACTTCAAGACACCGCGGGCTACGACGACACGTCCGTCGCTGCACCCGTAGGGCTCAAATGCCGCAGACGCCTCATCCGAGGCAATTTCGCCCTGGACTTTTCCATCCAGGTCGAGGAATTTGATTTTGGGCGTCTGCTCCGCCAGCAACTTGCCGTCTCTTGTCCAGGAGACTTTGTCGATGGCATCTCCGGAAGTCATTTGCTTCGCATCGGAATAGTCCACTTTCTGTCCGGAACTCACATACACATCGCGCAACGCAAGCCGCATGATGGTGGCGATGGAAGTGCCGCTGGAGGAAACGCTCAACGTCGAATAATCGTTCGTGTCGGCGGTAAGGGGACGGAGCTTGCCGTCGGGCAGGGTGATCAATCCGACCTGCTGCCGGTGGAAGTTTGTTTCCTGCGTTGCAAAGATAACGGCCAGCGCTTTCCCATCAGGCAGCCATGCAACATCATCCAGCAATGTGTAAGGCGGGCTGGCCAGGACTTTCTCATTCCCCGAGTTCGGATCGATGGCAATGACTGAACTGAAGGTCACCCCAGTTTGCTCGAACCGGAGGCCGGCAATGGTCTTCCCATCCGGCGACCAAGTGAGGGCCTTGATCACCTTGGTCATGGGGCCTACGAAAATCGTCTTTTCATCGCTGCCGTCGGCGTTGGCAATCACGACGTGGAACTTGCCGGGATCGGGATCGTTGGCGCGTCCAAAGACAAAGCGCTGCCCGTCCGCCGAAAAGCTCAGATTGGTATCGACGTCTTTCACCAGCAGCTGTGGAGTTCCACCCAGAACGGGGATGCGGTACAAATCGTATTCGCGCGAGCCTGGCCCGCTCGCCAGTTCCGTGTGCGAATAGTAGATGTGACTGCCGTCGGAAGAGAAGCGCAAAGCCAAGTATTGCACGCGCTGCGCCGGCACGATCTGCACGTTGCTTTCGCTGGCCAGGTGGCGCAGCCACAGGGATTCATTGCCCTCGCTGTTGATCACATACGCGAGATAGTTGCCGTCCGGGGACATGGCGCCGATTCGGGCATTGTGCGTGCCGTTGACCTTGGTAACTTTGATGCTTTGAAACGGCAGAATCCGTGCGCCAAAAAATAAAGTGTAGAGTCCGAAGCCCGCAGCGCCGATCATCAGCAGTACGGCGACGACGACCAGTGCAAGGCTCGCCTTGTGCTGGCGTGCCGCCGCGACCAGAACCGAACTGCTGGAGCCGGATTCAGCACGCGGCGCGATCCTCCCGCTGGATACCGCGGCCGTACCCGAATCGTGAACGGGCTCCCTTCCCGACTCGGTGTCGCGCTTCAGCCGCTTGAGATCGCTTCTCAGTTCCGCCGCGGACTGATATCGCAGCTCACGATCTTTCTCCATCGCCTTGCTGATGATGTCTTCCAGCTTGGGAGGAATGTTGGGATTCAGCCGCAGCGGCGGAACCGGCGTGCGATTCAGGATTCCGTCGAACAGGACCGCCGAAGTGTCGCCTGGAAAAGGCAACGCGCCCGTGGTCATTTCGTAGAGCACTGCGCCAAAGGAAAACAGGTCGGTGCGCCCGTCGAGTTCCTTGCCTTTGGCCTGCTCCGGCGACATGTAAGCCACGGTGCCGACTGCAGTCCCCGGACTGGTGAGAAACTCGGGTTCAACCGCCGTGGCGGCAGTTGCGGATCCCGCCGCAGCGTTCAAGGGAGAAACCTTGGCCAGGCCGAAGTCCAGAACCTTCGCATGCCCCCGCTTGGTAACGAAAATGTTTGCCGGCTTGATGTCGCGATGGACGATCCCCTCGGTATGCGCGGCATCCAACGCATCGGCGACTTCGATGGCCAGCGACAGCAGGGTGTCGATCTCGAGCGGACGGCCGGCAATACGGTGTTTCAAGGTCATGCCGTCCAGAAACTCCATGACGATGAAGGTCTGGCCGTCCTGCTCGTCGATCTCGTGGATCGTGCAAATGTTGGGATGGTTCAGAGCCGAAGCCGCCTTGGCTTCCCGTCGAAAGCGTCCTAGAGCCTGCGGGTCTCGGGCCACCTCGTCGGGCAGAAACTTTAACGCCACAAAGCGATCGAGTTTGGTGTCCTGCGCTTTATAGACGACGCCCATACCGCCGCCGCCCAGTTTTTCTACAATCCGGTAGTGCGAGATGGTCAGGCCTATCATGGGAGACGGCATCGAGAGCAGCCATATCTTAAGGACGATCTGGAAATGCGTCAACGAACAAAGTCTCCGGCAAACGGAAAGTATCCGGCTCCCCCCTCCTCCGGTACACTATCCCTGCGGAACATGAGCCCCGAACCCACCCTCGCCACTCCCCAACTCCTTACCGACCAGGATCTCTATCTCTTCAACGAGGGCAGCAATTATCGTTTGTACGAAAAGATGGGGGCTCACCTCGTCACGCACAAGGGCGAGGCCGGAGCTGTCTTCAGCGTGTGGGCTCCGAATGCCCGCTCGGTCTCGGTTGTGGGAAGCTTCAATGAATGGGATCCCAAGACTCATCGCCTCAGCCCACGCGGCTCGTCGGGAATCTGGGAAGGCTTCCTGCCCGGCGTAACCCGCGGTGCGCTTTACAAATTCCACATCGAGTCGCAGCGCCACGGCTACCGCGTTGATAAAGCCGATCCTCTCGGCCTCTTGCATGAAAAGCCTCCACGCACCGCCTCGGTCGTCTGGGACCTCGAATATCAATGGAGCGACCGCGACTGGATGGAGAAGCGCGCCACCCGCAACTCGCTACGCGCACCACAGTCGATTTACGAAATCCATCTGGGCAGCTGGATGCGCGTCCCGGAAGATCACAATCGTCCGCTGACCTATCGCGAAACCGCCCCCCGCCTGGCTGAATACGTTGGCCAGATGGGTTTCACTCACGTCGAGTTCCTTCCCGTAATGGAGCATCCCTTCTTCGGTTCCTGGGGATATCAGACCACCGGATATTTCGCTCCAACATCGCGCTACGGAACGCCGCAGGATTTCATGTACCTGGTGGACTACCTGCATCAGCACAACATCGGCGTAATTCTCGATTGGGTGCCGTCGCACTTCCCTTCCGACGGGCATGGCCTCGCGTATTTCGACGGTACACACCTTTACGAGCACGCCGACTCGCGCCAGGGATTCCATCCTGACTGGAAGACGTATATTTTCAATTACGGGCGTGCAGAAGTGCGCAGCTTCCTGATGTCCAGTGCAATGTTCTGGCTCGACAAATACCACATCGACGGCCTGCGGGTGGACGCGGTCGCATCCATGCTCTATCTCGACTACTCGCGCAAGCAGGGCGAATGGATCCCCAATAAATTTGGCGGCCGCGAAAACCTCGATGCGATCGACTTCCTCCGACGCTTCAACCAGGAAGCCTACAAAGAACATCCCGAGATCCAGACCACCGCCGAAGAGTCCACCTCGTGGCCTATGGTGTCAAAGCCGGTTTATCTGGGCGGCCTTGGTTTCGGCATGAAGTGGGATATGGGCTGGATGCACGATACGCTTCGCTATTTCAGCAACGACCCGATTCACCGAAAGTATCACCACAACGATCTCACCTTCCGCAGTCTCTACTCTTTCCAGGAAAATTTCGTGCTGCCGCTCTCACACGACGAAGTCGTTCACGGCAAGGGATCGCTGATTGGCAAGATGCCCGGCGACGAATGGCAGAAATTTGCCAACCTGCGCCTGCTGTTTGCTTACATGTATGCGCAGTCCGGCAAGAAACTTTTGTTCATGGGCTGTGAATTTGGCCAGGTACGCGAGTGGGCCCACGACTCAAGTCTCGAATGGCACGTATTGCAATATCCGGTTCATCGCGGAGTGCAAGCCTGGATGGAGCAACTCAATCGTTTCTATCGCAACGAACCTGCCATGCACCTGCTCGACAATAATCCTGCCGGATTCGAGTGGGTCGACGCCAACGACAACGCCACCAGCACGATTTCCCTGCTGCGCAAAAGCGAATCACCGCAAGATACAGTGCTGGTCGTCTGCAATTTCACACCGGTGCCCCGCATGGGATATCGCGTCGGCGTTCCCCACGGCGCATATTGGAAAGAGATGCTGAATAGCGATGCCCGCGAGTACGCCGGTAGCGGGCTGGGAAATCTAGGCGGAGTGCAGGCCGAAGAAATCCCCACGCACGGCCGCCCGTTCTCTCTGAAACTGACCCTACCACCTCTGGCAGCCCTATTCTTAAAGGCAAGTTAGTGCGGCCTACGTAGAGAAGGTGCCCCGCGGCAGCGCACGTGCGCCAGACGCCACCTGTAAAGCCCGGCGGGTCCGAGCAGCACACCCACTTCCTAAACAACCGCTTCTCACCTACGACCATCAAACACTTGCTCATACCTAATACCCGTGGAGGCCAGCCTTTGAGCCGGATTGGTGTTCTCATTGCGGTTTTAACGTTGACGTTTCTACTCAGCGCGACCCTTGCAGGCCAGCAGGCGTCGGAAGCCTCTGCCGCCACAACGACATACCAGCTAACCGTAACATTAGCTGGTACTTCCAGCGGCACGGTCACCAGCAGCCCCACCGGCATCAGTTGCAAACCCACGTGTAGCGCCTCGTTCAATTCCGGCACCAGCGTGAAACTCACTGTGGTAGCCGCCAAGGGAGCCTACTTCGCCGGNNNNCATGCAAAGGCACCGGAAGTTGCACTGTAACTATGACTGCGGCCAAGACAGTTACTGCTACTTTCAACATCAACCAGACCGTCAAAGTTCTAAATCACATTCTCTTCATGGCTCAGGAGAACCGCAGCCTGGATCACTACTTCGGCGCTCTCCGCGCCTATTGGAAAGCGAACGGTTTCGTCGATCGTTCTTTTGACGGCCTGCCTCAATTCAATCCCACCTCAGGCCTGGCCCCGCTGTACGGGCCCCCGCCGACCAATCCCGGCTGCGATCCCGCGTATCAGCCACCCAGCGACTGCATCGAAGACAGCAATAGTCCGCAGATCGCTTCTTACAAACTGATCACCGAATGCATCGAAAATCCCAGCCCGTCATGGAATGAAAGCCACGTGGATTGGAATCTCAACAACTACTACTCCCCAACCGCTACTCTCGATGGATTCGTTTGGACCAATGCCCACGACGCCCGCAACAACGTCCCAGTCTTTTATGACATCAACGGCATTCGTTCCATGGGCTACTACGACGATACCGATCTGAATTACTACTACTACATGGCTTCGCAATTCAGCACGTCAGATCGCTGGTTTTCCCCAGCCATGACGCGCACCTCGCCCAATCGTGAATATCTTCTCGCCGCAACTTCGCAAGGAGACGTGTATCCCGTTGGTACTGACAGCGCCGACCAATCATTACTTACCGCCACCACAATTTTTCAGGAATTGCAGAACGCCGGTATCACCTGGAAGATTTATGTGGATACAGACAATACTTCGTGCTCCACAAATCCCACGCCGCAGTGCCTTTTGACTCTGAGTTACATCCAGAATTTCGAGTGGGGACAATCCATTCCAACCAGCTATCCCAACAGTCTCGCGACCATGACGCAATATTTCACCGACGTTCAGAACGGCACCCTTCCTCAGGTCGCTCTCATCGAATCCGCCGGTCATGCCGGACTCGACGAGCATGGCTCTGATTCCGACCAATATCCCATCAATATCCAACTCGGCGCGAATTACGTTTCATCGATCATTAACGCCTTGATGAACAGCGTCTCCTGGAAAGATTCCGCGTTCATCTTTACCTATGACGAGGCCGGTGGGCTCTACGACCACGTCCCGCCCCAGCCTGCCATAAGTCCCGACGGAATCAAGCCGAAGGATCTGATGACCAATGACATCTGCACGACGGCCACCGGACCCGATTGCGATTTCACATACACCGGCTACCGCCTGCCGCTAATTGTCGTGTCGCCATACGCGCGGAAACATTACGTCTCCCACACCGTCATGGACTACACCGCTATATTAAAGTTGATCGAAACGCGCTTCGGCCTTAGCGCCCTGACCAAGCGCGATGCCGCTCAGAAAAGCATGAACGAGTTCTTCAACTACAACATCCCTCCGTGGCCGACGCCGCCAACCCCGCCCGTGCAGAGTACAAGCGGCGCCTGCTATCTGAATCAATTGCCGTGAGTGGTATGGGGCGAGTGGTATCGACTGAGTAGATGAGTGGCCCATGCTAACGCCGTACTTCTGCGAGGTTAGCGTGGGCGCGAAGCTGCGGGTTTTCTTTACCCGAACGCCTGATATTCTTTCCAAAATTCAGGCCAGGGCAAACGCGGGCCGCCGCACACGAAAATATCCGGGTGCGACTCGCTCTCCTCATTGTGGACTCCTAAAGTGTTTCCGTTATGCCCTGCTACCCGGCATGACGTAAACATTCGATCCACGTATCCTCGTGACAGACCAAGCACGATGAGCGTCGACGGCGGCTGTGCCGGATACCCACGCAGCCACGCCGAGTTGGTTCCGCTGATCGGCAGCGGAAGGTTGTAAGCGCGTCCAAGTATCTCGATTGCTCCCTGCTCTCCGTAGTTTCCCACCAGCACACCTAAATTCGCTCTCTGCTCCGGTGGCAGCGAATCCCGAATCCCCGCTACCGCCTTAACCAGTTCATCCCAGCCGATCTCCTCCCGCAGATCGCCATTGTTCTTCAATGCAAAATCCATGAGAGGCCCTCTCGAAGCAATCGGAAGAACTATCGCACTCATGTAAAGGCCAGCCGATAACAGACCAGTAAAAAACACAGCCTCCACTGTCCGTCGTGGCACTTTCGAGAGCGTCCCCAGCCAGCGCTCGCCCATCACCGCACCCATCGCCATCAGCATGGGATACGCTGCGCCCAGATAATACCCCCGCCCTTTTTCCACCATGAATAGTGCCAGCGGAATCAAATACATCGCCGCCAGCATGCGATATCGCCGGTCCCTTAAGTATCCGAGCAAGCCGGCAATCCATAGCGGCGCCGCCACCAGGTTGGTGCAGATCCAAAACTGATCCCGTAGAAATCCGTTCGCGCGGCCCTCCTCCACGTCGCGCACATGAATGTGCTGCAGGAAGTGCAGCGAGATGAAGCCATGCTTCACTTGCCATAGAAGATTGGGCAGGCAAATTAGAAATCCAAGCGCCATTCCGCCCCAGAACCATCCGCTTCCCAGATACCGCCGCGCGCGCGTAAGCAGAACTCCGCCTAGAATTCCAGCCAGATAGAATCCCATCGTGTATTTCGTCAGGAAACCAACCCCAATCGTCGCCCCGATTGCCAGCCACCACCACGGATTTTCGGTCTTCAACAAACGAATTACGAAATACGCAATCAGCACCCACCACAAATAATCGAATGTCGTGTATTGGAACTCCGTCCCCTCAAACAGAGGTAGAGGAGACAGCATAATCGCCAGGGCTGCGGTCAACTGGGCCAGCCGCCCCCCGCCCAATTCCCGCGCCATCATGCCGGTGAAGATGAGAATCAGTGCCGCGGAAATCACGGAGAACATTCTCAATCCGACCAGCGACAGTCCAAATATCGACATACTTACCCGCTCCACAAACGGCGTCAGCGGCGGATAAGGCACAAATCCCCAATCCAGATGTCGCGCATCGCTCAAAACCTGCAACTCGTCCCGATGAAGGCCATAGCGCCCATTGGTGAGCACATGCGCCACCACCAGGATCCCCGCGAGGCCGAATAGCATCCACGTGTCGATCCGAGAGTCGCTTTCAGTTTGCGTCAAACCGTTCTCCCTCGCATTCATTGTTGGGCTATCCAAAACGCGCCTCGAACACGCTATGCGATTCCTCCACCCCGCCTCCGTGCTATCCTCGGCTTAAGCGCGTCTCGCGTTCCTTATGCGGATTCTGACCCGCTACATCCTACGCGAAGTCACCGCGCACGCGCTCATCGGCGTGGCGATCTTCACGTTCGTCTTGTTCACGCGCGACCTCGGGCGCATCCTCGAACTCGTAGTCCGCGCCAGTGCTCCTCTTCCCAGCGTTGCCGAAATATTCTTCTTTACCGTACCGCTCGCTCTCACCTACACGCTGCCCATGAGCCTACTGGTAGGAATTCTGATTGGCCTCAGCCGGCTCGCCGCCGACAGCGAAGTCACCGCCATGCGCGCCAGCGGCATGGGTGTGTGGAGCTTTCTGCGCTCGCTTTCGCTCTTTGTCGTGGCAGCGTGGCTCATGGCTTTGGTCAATGGTTTGTATATCGCTCCCCGCGCCCAAGCCGCACTTGGCCATCTCGAAGAGCGCCTCAAGGGTTCCCAGGTCTCTTTCGAAATCCAGCCGAGAGTTTTCTACGAGGGATTCCCGAAGAAAGTTCTTTACGTGCAGGATGTGAAGACCGCCCAGAGTGCGGCCGTATGGAAAGGCGTCTTCATGGCGGACCTCACCGACGCCACCAATCCCAAGATCACTCTGGCCAGGGAAGCCATTGTCATCAGCGAGGCACAAGACCGGTTGCACCTGCACTTGGTCGATGGGTCTGAGCATGAGACCGATCCCAAAGATCCCAGCCATTACCAGATTTCCACGTTTCAGCAGACCGACATTCCACTCGATCTGCCCTCCGCTGAGAACAAGCCCGATGAGTCTCTCCCCGCCGACGTGATGGACACCGCCGCGCTCTGGAAAAAGGCAGCTCGCGTCGATCCCATTTCTGCCCGCTGGTATCTCATCGCCTACCACAAGCGCTTCGCTCTGCCCACCGCCTGCCTGGTGCTCGCGCTGGTCGGCATTCCGCTGGGCCTCTCGTCGAAGAAAAGCGGCAAGTCCGGTGGATTCGTGTTGACCATTTTGCTGGTCTTCACCTACTACGTAATTTCGCTGGTCGGAGTTTCATTAGCGCGGCAGGGCCGGGTCTCGCCATGGTTCGGGGCATGGCTGGCCGACATCATGTTTCTCGTGCTGGCAATTTTCTTATTGTCGCGCGCTGAGAAACGTCCCTTCGAACTCGCTTCCTTTCGGGCACTCTGGAAGCGCGACGCCTCCGCCCCTCAGCCCGCTACGGCTCGCAGCCGCCGCGAAAACGCCTTTGAGCGCGTTTCCACCCGCCGGCGCATGTTCAGCGCTACTTTCCCCACCTTGCTGGATGACTATGTGCTGGGCGATTTCTTCGTCTACCTGGGAATGATTCTTTCCACGTTCCTGGTGCTGGTGATCGTCTTCACCTTGTTCGAGTTGCTGGGGGATATTCTTCGCAACCAGGTGCCCACGACAGTTGTCGCTGAGTATCTGCTCAACGTCGCCCCCTATCTGCTTTACAACGTGGCTCCGTTGGTCATGCTGCTTGCCGTGCTGGTCACGTTCGGAATGATGCAGCGCTCCAACGAAATTACCGCGATCAAAGCTACGGGGACGAGCATCTACCGCATCGTCAGCCCGGTGATTGTGTCTGCGGGAGTCCTGGCAGCCGGACTATTCTTCGCCGACCAGTTCTATTTGCCTCACACGAACCGCCGCCAGGAAGCGCTGCACAACCAGATCAAAGGCAAGCCGGCGCAAACTTACCTGCGGCCCGATCGAAAATGGATTTTCGGACAGCACAGCGACATTTACTATTATCAGTTCTTCGATCCCGACCGCGACCAGTTCGGTAATATCACCGTCTTTCAGCTCGATCGCGCCAGCTTCGCCCTGACTCGACGCATCCACGCAGATCGCGCTCACTGGGCCGACAACTTGAATCGCTGGGTGTACGAACAAGGCTGGGACCGCGCCCTCAACACTTCCGCGATTGCCAGCTATCGCCCCTTCGAGGTCGCAACTTTCCCCGATCTTCCCGAGACGCCGTCGTATTTCAAGAAGGAAGTGAAGCAGTACAACGAGATGAATTACGAGGAACTGCGGAGCTACATTCGGGATTTGCAGCAGAGCGGATTCGACGTGGTACGCCTGCGTATGCAGCTGCACGAAAAGCTGTCATATCCGCTGATTACGCTGATTATGGCAATCCTGGCCATTCCCTTCTCGCTTTCTACCGGAAAAAAGGGAGCCATTACCGGCGTCGCCGTGGCCGTAGGAATTGCTGTGTTCTACATTGTTGTGACTCGATTTTTCGAGGCTATGGGAAACCAGAGCCTGCTACCTGCAGCCCTGGCAGCCTGGTCGCCGGACCTCATCTTCGTCCTGGCAGGAGGCTATTTGATTTTGAAAGTCCCTACTTAAGAAGGCAGGCATCGGGCGCCGGCCCGACGGCTGACACATCACTTCACTGCGACGCCCCAGGGATAATTGTCCGTCGTAATCGTCTGCTCTACGGTAAGAGTG
This sequence comes from Acidobacteriota bacterium, assembly GCA_003225515.1. Taxonomy (GTDB): domain Bacteria; phylum Acidobacteriota; class Terriglobia; order Terriglobales; family Acidobacteriaceae; genus Sulfotelmatobacter. Next base: position 10,716 of record QIAK01000239.1, read on the forward strand.
CCCGTGGCCGGCGTGATCGCGTACTGCGATACCGAGGCGGAATTGTAGTTGGCCACGAACATCCAGCTGTCATCGCTGCGAATAGCAATTGACTTCGGCGCCTGACCTGTCGCAACCGTCGCCGTGGTACTCGCTGAGCTCAGAGCGCCCGAGACCGGGCTGATCCTTAGCGGACTCACCGTGTTCGAGAGCGTCCCCACCACATACACGAAATTTCCGTACGCATCCACAACGATCGGCCCAGGACCGTTCACGCTTCCGGTCAGCGGAAAGGGCGAGCCCGCGACCGCGTGCAAGCTCCCATCGGCTGGCATCGGGCAAGATGTGGACTGCGTCGTCGTCCCATTGCAGATCGTATAGGCACTGACTTTGTCGTTCTTGCTTCCGCTCACATAAACGAACCGGTCGCACGGATCCACGGCAATGCCCGCAGGTAACGCATCGACGGGCACGGGTGTCTGGGCGCTGAGGCTCAATACACCCGAAGAATTCACCGTGAATTCATACACCTGGCCTCCCAGCTGATCGACGGCATAAAGGTATTGAGACGACGGGGGATTCAAACCCACTTCGGAGCAAACGGCATTTTGCACCCCATTGATGCCGATTGCAGGGAAAACGGTCGGGGTAGCTGCCACACTGACGATGTCCAGTCCTTGCTGAGGAAGAGTCATCGCAGGATTCGTCACGAAGAATGGCGAACCCGGAACCTCTGTCACCGAACCTCCGCTCCCGATGGTAAACACCGAAGCCGCTCCCGGTACGTAAAGTCCGTTGCTGTCCGTGGTTGCCCGATCTGCCACGAATAGAAACTTGCCGGCCGGGTCCATCACCATCGTGCCCGGAACGACTGCCGGACTGGGACTGTCCACCGTAGTCGTTCCTTGAAAGAAGACTGTTTCCGGGTTGAACCCAACAACACTGCCCACTGCTGTGGTCGTCCCGCTAGAGTTGATTTTGAATGCCAGAATGCCGGATTTACTCGTTACAGGCGGGTTTGAAGTGTCACACACAGTATTCGCGTTGATGATCGTGTAAGCGTAAGCTCCCGCCGGATCCACCACCAGGGATGAAGGCAGTCCATTTAGTACACAGGTCTGAGCCACCGTATCTGCAGGCGTGTTGTCGACGGCACTAGCCGTGCCTTTCCCTAGATTGAAGCTGAACGTCTCGATCAGCCCCGACCCCTGGCTGCCCACCAGCAGCAGGCCATCGGAAGACGAGTTATACTTACTCCCGCACGCCACCAGCACTCCAACTGACACCAGCACCACCCCGAGCAGCCACCCAAGTCGCTTCGACATTCTCTAGTTGATCTCCATTTTTGTGCGAGGTTTAACGATACACACACTTCCGGCGCCCAGCCGCAGGGGTTATGCACTGTTCTAAATGCGGGAAAATCTCAACCCATTTGTGTATCAGGAAAGCGCGGGAAGAGCAAACCCTACAACCGCTATTGGAACCCTAGGAACGCCACGGAGTTGCCCGGCTTTACCAGCAGTTGTCAGTATACGAGAGGTTCGGTAAACCTGCCCGACTTGCGGACCTCGGGCCTTGGACCTCGGACTTCAGACCTTGGACGTCGGAGTCCCAGTATTGGTGTGCAAGGGCTGAGGTCTGAGGTCAGAGGTCCGCACTCCAGAGATCAGCGGAAGCCGGATCTCCACCATCAGTCCGCCTTCTGGACGGTTTGAGGCCGACACCTTGCCCCCGTGGAATCGGACTGCTCTTTCCGTAATGGCGAGACCCAATCCAACTCCCCCGGTCAGGCGGCCGCGGGCATCGTCCAATCGATAAAACGGCTCAAATAACTTTCGCAGCGCATCTTCCGGAACTCCAGGCCCCGAATCGCTCACCCGGAGAACCGCCTCGCTCCGCCCGCCAGATTCTTCGCTCGTCAGCTCTATTTCGACGGACGTGCCCTCCGCCGTATAGCGAATCGCATTGCGGATCACATTCTCCACCGCGCTGTGCAGCAGCGAATCATTTCCCCGCACTCCCCAGTCCCCCTCGGGGATGACGGTATGCACATGGCAATGGCGTTCCTGCGCTTCAAATTCCGCATCTTCCGCGACGTTCGCCACCAACTCGCCCAGCTGCACCGGGGTCTGAGGCACGCGCTGTTCCCCGTCTTCGAGGCGAGCCAGCGTAAGAATCCTGCCTATCAACTCGTTCAGGCGGCTGGCCTCCATTTCAATGCGGTCGAGCATGTCTGCGCGCTCCATGCCGGCGCGCTGCCGCGCCAGGCCCAGAGCCACATTCAAGCGCGCCAGCGGGGAACGTAATTCATGCGAAATATCGTTCAGCAGCCGCGACTGCGCCTTGACCAGAGTCTCGATGCGCTCTGCCATGGCGTCAAAATCGCGCATCAGGCTTGCAACTTCATCCCGCCGGCCGCTCGCCGGAGCTCCCGTCCGGGCGGTGAGATCGCCGGCCGCCAATTGCCGCGTCGCAGTGCGCAAGCGCACGATCGGTTTGGTCAAATACCACGAGAGGAAATAGCACACCAGTCCCGAAGAGATAATCGCAATGATCAGGCCGGGCACGGGCATTCCTCGCGGACCAAGGAATACTCTCGGTCCCGGAGGCAGCCCGAGTACAAGCGTGTAGCGATGCTTGCCATCGGACGAAGCTCGCGAGTCGCGCTGCACCGGAGGTGCGGGAAACAGGAAGCCATCGTGGGGCGACCGGGGTCCACCCGCCGCCACGCGGATTGCCCAATCCGGAGCCGCGCGATGCGAAATCTCGTTTCCCTGCTCATCGAACAGAAAGGCCCGCAAATGCTGCGTAGATTCCAGGCTCTCCATGTACTGCCGGAGTTGAGGCTCGCCGCCCTCCTCATAAGCGCTCACTGCATCATTCAGAGAAGTGGTACGAAGACCCTCCCAGGTAGAACTACGCGGACGAAACGCCAGCGTAACCAGAATGGCGAGCACCACAAACAGGGCTTGCGCCATCCAGAACGACAAGAAAATTCGCAGAAACAAACTCTTCATGAGAAACCGTTCAGTCTTAGTATTCCGTCCAGGCGCCGGACGGATGATTCTCTTTCTCCGCGCCCTTCGCGGCATTTCTTAGCGTACTTTGCGGTTCAAGCTTTTGCAGCCGTTCGCAGGCAATCCAAGCGGACGCTCCTACGCCTTCGCCTTCTCCCTTGGGCGCGCAAAAATATAACCCACGCCGCGAACCGTTTTGATGTGTTCATCGCTATCGGTATCGCCCAATTTTTTTCGCACTTTGCTGACATGCATATCAATGCTGCGGTCGAACGGCGAAAATTTCCGGCTCAACACTGCATTCACCAGGCGTTCGCGAGGCACCACGCGTCCAGCCTCCCGCAGCAGCACTTCCAGCAAATTGAACTCCACCGACGTTAGCTCGATCGGCTTGCCCTCACGCCGCACGATCCGCGTCGCCGGATCCAGTTCTACGTCACCCACGCTGACCACCTCGGGTGCCGGAGACGCTCCGCTGCCCTCTCGCGTCCGCCGCAATACTGCTCGAATCCGTGCTACCAGTTCCCGTGGATTAAACGGCTTCGGCAAATAATCATCCGCTCCGATCTCGAGCCCGACAATACGATCCACATCTTCGCCTCGCGCGGTCAGCAACAGCACCGGGACCCGTGACGTGGCGCGAATCCTGCGCAGCACTTCAAATCCGTTAATGCCCGGCAGCATCACGTCGAGCACCGCCAGGAGATATTCCCCCGCCGTAGCTTTCTTAAGGCCGCTCTCGCCGTCATGCACACACTCGACCGTGAACCCCTCCGCCCGCAGGTATTCCCCCACCAGATGGCAGAGCTCCACATCATCGTCAATGACCAGAATTCGTTCCACTTCTACTTATTGTGCACCCTTGAAGAATGCCTCGTAGTAAAGAATTGTCAAAAAGGAAACACCCCAACAAGCGTGCTCCTTTGACAAAACTTTACTCTGGTTGACCGTCTTTTTACCGCTTTTTTCCCGCCATCCGTGTTTGTATCACTGTACGCACAGTCCCGGGATGTCCCGGAGAATTTCAGGAGTCACACACATGAAATCAATTCGTTTTCGTTTACTGATAGCCGCCGTTGTCGTTCTGCTGGGTACCGCGATCTCCCAGGCGCAGACCGCCACTGACACCACGCCGGCTGCGCCCACACACGATCATGCCTACGCCATGCATGGCCACGGCCACGAGATGGGATTTTTTGGGAAAGCTCTCAACCTTACCGATGA
>QIAK01000440.1 GCA_003225515.1 Acidobacteriota bacterium
GGCCCCGAATATAGCTCGATGAGGCCGCCGCGCAAATCCTCTCGCGGCGGATCGTGGCGCCACCACATCAAAGTGGCCCGCTGCTCCGCCCGCTCCAGCATCCCCCCAGAATTCCAGTACGCCGACTACGGCTTCCGCATAGCCTGCAGCATGTAGCGCCGAGTCTCGTAGCGCCAGCGCCTCGCCGGCTGTCGCGAGAGCCTGCCCTCAGCTTGTCGAAGGTGGCGTCCCGCCCTCGCATTCGAGTACCACCGCGAATGCCACCCTCTATAATTTGTCATTCCGAACCCGGCAACGCCCGGATAGGAACCTGCTGGTTGCTGAGATCTTCCAAGCACGGGAGGCACGTAATGTTCCGCACCGACCTTCTGAAAGACAAGCGCATCCTCATCACCGGCGGAGGCACGGGCCTCGGCAAAGGCATGGCGCAACGCTTTCTCGAACTTGGGGCGACGGTATACATTTGCGGACGGCGCGAAGAAGTCTTGCGAGCCACAGCCGCCGAACTCTTTGCAAGCGGAACCATCCACGCCTTTCCGTGCGATGTTCGCAGCCTCAACGCGGTCGACGCCATGATTGATGCCATTTGGTCTGCCGGGCCGCTCGACGTGCTGGTCAACAATGCCGCCGGAAATTTTATTGCGCGTAGCGAAGAGCTCTCGCCAGGCGCATGGAACTCGGTCATCAACATCGTGCTCATGGGCACGCTGAACTGCACGATGGCGTGCGGACGCCGTTGGCTCAAATCCTCCCATCCCGGCACCGTGCTCAGCATCTCGGCGACGTACGCGCCGGTAGGCTCCGCCTACGTAGTTCCTTCCGCCGTCTCCAAAGCCGGAGTCGAAGCTCTCACCCGCAGCCTGGCGATCGAGTGGGGCAATCGCGGGATTCGCATGAACGCCATCGCTCCCGGCCCGATCCCCACGCAGGGCGCGTTCTCTCGCGTGCTGCCTCGTCCGGAACTCGAAACGCTCGCAGTCGATCGCAACCCGCTCCATCGTTTCGGCACAGTGGAGGAGTTGGCAAACCTGGCTGCATTCTTGGTGAGCGACGGCTCCGGCTACATCAACGGCGAAGTCATCCGCATGGATGGTGGCGAATTCCTGCAAGGCGCCGGCGAATTCAGCAATCTGGGAAGAGTTTTGACTGACGAAGATTGGGAGTCACTTCGGCCGCGTAAGCCATCTGCTCGTTAGATCTGAGTCCAGAGTTTCGCCGCATCGTTCTTGCCGTGTTATCTGCCGTGCTCCGCGGTTCAAGCTCCCGTGAAGCCGTCACCGCTTTCGGTTCGGGAGTGCCCGCATGGTTGCTACCGTCCATGTTTCGACGGCCCGACAATCGCTTTCAGGAGCAGGTTCACCAGGCTCAGCACAATCGCGCCGATGAAGGCCGCTAAGAATCCGTTGACCTGGAATCCCGGCGACAACAGGGCCGAAGCGAGTTCCAGCATAAGCGCATTGATCACTAACCAGAACAGGCCCAGCGTCAACACGGTCAGCGGAAAAGTGATGATCTTCAGAACCACACCAAGGGTGGCGTTGATGAGGCCGATGACGAGCGCGGCGATCAGCGCCGATGCCAAGCCGCGCACCGAAATCCCAATCCTTAACTGCGCCACAATCCATACCGCCAGCGCGCTCAATACCCAGTTCAGAAGAAGCCGCATTCGATTCTCCTTGAGCTAATCACACTATAAGCCGAGCCGAAATCCTTGTCATTCCGGGCACCGTCGATCGAGAGTAACGTTAA
>QIAK01000441.1 GCA_003225515.1 Acidobacteriota bacterium
TCGGCCAGTCAGCCATGCGCTTCAGCATGTGGTTGCCGACTTCGGCGGAGTTCGCGAGCAGATGTTCTTTCTCGATTACGTCGAGGGTCGCGAGAGCGGCAGCAATGCATACCGGATTGCCGCCGAAGGTGGAGGCGTGCGAACCGGGAATCCAGTCCATGATTTCGGCGCGGGTCATGGTAATGCCGAGCGGCATGCCGGAAGCGATGCCTTTGGCCATGCAGACCATGTCAGGCTGGACGCCGGTGTGCTCGACGGCAAACCACTTACCGGTGCGTCCAATGCCGCTCTGCACTTCGTCGACGACCAGCATGATGCCGTGGCGATCGCAGATGCGGCGCAGCTCCTGCATGAAGATCGTGGGAGCGACGACGTATCCGCCTTCGCCCTGCACGGGCTCGACGAAGATTGCCGCAACTTCTTCGGGAGCGAGAATCGTCTTGAACAACTTGTCCTCAATGAAGCGGGCGCAGCTCAGGGCGAAGTCGTCGGGAGATTGCGAGCTGCCGCTGCGGTAGACATCGGGATAGCGAATGTGCGTCACGCCGGGAACGAGCGGCGCGAAACGGCGCTTCTGCTGCGGCTTGGAGGCGGTAAGAGAAAGCGCGCCCATGGTGCGTCCGTGAAAGGCGCCGAAGAAGGCGATCACGTTCTGGCGCTTGGTATGGTAGCGCGCCAACTTCAGCGCGCATTCAACGGCTTCCGCGCCGGAGTTGCCGTAGTAGATGCGATGCGGCCCCGGCATGGGCGCGATCTTCGAGAGGCGTCCCGCCAATTGCACCATGCTCTCGTAATAAAAATCCGTGCCCGACATGTGGATGAGTTCGGCTGCCTGCTTCTGAATGGCGGCGACCACGTCGGGATGGCAGTGTCCGGTGGAAGTCACGGCGATTCCGGCAGAAAAGTCGTAGAACTCGTTGCCGTCCACGTCAGTCACGACGATGCCGCGCCCGCTCTTTGCGACCATGGGATAGGAACGGGTGTAGGACGGCGAGATGTATTTCTCGTCGCCCTCGAGAACGCGCTTGGCGTTGGGTCCAGGCAGGGCGGTCTTGATCTTAGGACCGGCTGTGGCGGTCATGGTTTTCGGTGTCATGGTGGAATCCTCCGTTGGGCAGTGGCCAGTGGTTATTGGCCAGGGGTCAATAAAGCCAGGCCTCTTGGCGGCTCTGGTTCAAGCACGTCTAAACAGAAAAGAAGGCCGAGGCGAATCTGGGCGGAAGATGAATTAGTCGCTACCGAAGAGGCTGGGACGCAGGCGGGACGGAAGATTAGCGCGATAACGGCGCGGGCACACCAGGCAGTGCAGCCAGCACTCGGCAGAGTTGGTCAGAGCAAGACGCGAATTGGGATTCTTCTTCAGCATCGCAATCAGGCAACATCGCTACTTGATTATATCTGTAAGTAGTAGAGCAACGTAACCCCCTTAGTAACACGTGGTCAAGCACGTAACCGACGCAGTCTTGCGCCGCGACTTCGCCTCGGCCAGAAGCCCAAGGGGCTGTCCCTACGTGAGCCAGTAATATTTTTGACTTCTCCACTCTCCCGCCTTAGCATGGCTCACCACGGCCTGGGGACTATTCTTGCTCGATCAAACCATCTCTCATTATCGGATCATCGAGAAGCTCGGCGGGGGCGGCATGGGCGTCGTCTACAAGGCCGAAGACACGCGTCTCGGCCGCTTCGTCGCACTCAAGTTCCTTCCCGACGACCTTGCCCAGGATCATCAGGCTCTCGAGCGATTTCGCCGTGAAGCCAAGGCCGCTTCGGCACTCAACCATCCCAACATCTGTACAATTTACGATATCGGCGAGGAGAACGGGCGCACCTTCCTGGTCATGGAATTTCTGGACGGCGTCACCCTCAAGCACTCGATTACGGGCCGCCCGCTGGAATTAGACTCCGCACTCTCGCTCGGAATCGAAATCGCCGACGCTCTGGACGCCGCCCACGCCGGAGGCATCGTCCACCGCGATATAAAGCCAGCCAATCTCTTCATTACCAAACGTGGACACGCCAAGATTCTCGATTTCGGTTTGGCGAAGGTGAAGTCGGAACCGGCCTCCTCCTCGAGAATCCCGGATGTCACCGCGCCAACCGCTGCCGTTGTGGAAGAACATCTGACCAGCCCTGGCTCGACGCTCGGCACCGTTGCGTATATGTCCCCAGAGCAAGCCAAGGGCAAGGAACTCGACGGGCGCACCGACCTGTTCTCGTTCGGAGTCGTCCTCTACGAGATGATGACCGGCCTGCTGCCCTTCCGGGGTGAAACATCGGCGCTCATCTTCGAGGCGATCCTCAATCGTCCTCCAGTTTCCCCGCTCCGCCTCAACCCGGACCTGCCTCCCAAGCTCGAAGACATCATCAACAAGGCGCTCGAGAAAGACCGCAACCTGCGTTACCAGAGTGCCGCTGACATGCGCGCCGACTGGCAGCGATGGAAGCGCGATACCGAAAGCGGCCGCGCCGTTGCCGCCAGCTCAGGATCGATTCCTGTCGCTCAGGACCCGCAGCCCGCCTTCAATGCGCCATCGGCACCAAGCGTGACGCCAGCGTACAGTTCGCGCTCTGGGCCCATTGCAGCGGCGTCCTCTTCTGCCGTGAGCGCCGTAACCGCGCCGCAGAAGCCTTGGAAGATTCTTGCTCCGGCGGCGATTGTTCTGATTGCGCTCCTGATCGCAGCCGGATTCTATGTCCGTTCCCGGAGTTCCGCGAAACTGACCGACAAAGACAGTGTCCTGCTCGCCGACTTCGTCAACACTACGGGCGATGCAGTCTTCGACGGAACGCTCAAGCAAGCTCTGGCCGTTCAACTGGAACAGTCGCCGTACTTGAACATCGTCTCTGAATCCAAAATCCGTGAAGCCTTGCGTTTTATGGGAAAAGCGCCCGACGAGCGCCTCACCAACGATGTTGCCCGTGAAATCTGTGAACGTC
>QIAK01000442.1:0-2778 GCA_003225515.1 Acidobacteriota bacterium
AGTTTGCGGCCACGGCGACGCCGATTTTTCCGTACGGCCCCTTGGGCAGTCCGTGTTCCTCGAGGTGCTTCCAGGTCGTGCCGCCATCGTTTGAACGGTAAAGGCCGCTGCCGGGGCCTCCATCGGACATGCTCCATGAGGTACGCCGCGCCTGCCACAACGCCGCAAAAAGAATATTAGGATTATGCGGATCGAAAGCGACATCGATTCCGCCCGTGTTCTCATCCTTGTAGAGGACCTTTTCCCAGGTCTTACCGCCATCCGTCGTGCGGAAGATTCCGCGCTCACTGTTCGCCCCGTAAGGATGCCCCAGAGCCGCTACAAATACGATATCTGGGTTCGTGGGATTAATAATCACTTTGCCGATCGCTCTCGAATCGCGCAGGCCGGTATTCTTCCAGGTCTTGCCGCCATCGAGTGAGCGGTAAACTCCGTCGCCATGCGAAATGTTCCCGCGAATGCAGGCTTCACCCGTGCCCACATACACAACGTTGTGGTTGGAATTCGCCACCGCGATGCTTCCGATCGCCGACGTCCCCTCTTTATCAAATACCGAGGACCAGGTCAGGGCGCCATCTGTCGACTTCCACACTCCTCCACCGGTAGACCCGAAATAATAAGTCGTCGCGTCGCCCGGAACGCCAGCAGCGGTCAGTGATCGTCCGCCTCGGAACGGCCCAATCAGGCGGTACTTCATGCCTTTGAACGCCTTCTCCTCCGGCCGGGAAGGCTCGTTGCTCTCAGAATCGCTCTCCGCATTCTGAGCCTCCGGTTGCGTGGCTTGGGCTGAGGGCGTGGGTTTCGTGGCTTTGGACTGCCGCTCGGGCTTGGTCTGCGCCTGAGTAACTGAGGCCAGCAATATTGCAAATGTGACTGCGCAGGTGAACTTGGTGAACTGCGACAGATAGGTGTGAAAACGATCCAGGCCCATGTTCGAGTATCTCCGGGGAAGAAGTAGACAGTTGTGTAATGGTAATTCAGTCGGGCGTTACTGCAAAGTGCAGCCTGAGTTCGCCCTGCCACAGACTGACTTTGAGGCATTCGCGTTATTTCTTTGAAATCAGGAGTTTCTTGGCCGCATCCAGTTCTTTGCGCTTCGCGTCGTCCACCTTCGGATACGCCAGGTTTAGCGATTCCAGCGCATCCACCACAACCGTGGACACAACCAGCCGTGTGAACCATTTGTTGTCGGCTGGAACCACGTACCAGGGAGCGTCCTCACTCGATGTGTTGCGAATCATCTCTTCGTACGCATTCTGGTAATCGTCCCAATATTTCCGCTCGTGAATATCTCCCGCCGAAAACTTCCAGTTTTTCTCCGGCTCTTCAAGGCGCGCCAGAAACCGCTTCTTCTGCTCCTTCTTGGAAACGTGCAGGAAAAACTTTCGAATGACCGTCCCGCTCCGCGTCATGTGCCGCTCAAAACTCCGGATGTCTTCGAATCGCTGTTCCCAGAGATTCTTTCCTATCAATTCATCCGGCAGCTTCTGGCTTTTGAGAATTTCAGGATGCACTCGAACCACCAGCACCTCTTCATAATAGGACCGGTTGAATATCCCAATATGGCCGCGTTCCGGCAAGTTTCGCGTCGTCCGCCAGAGAAAGTCGTGCTGCAACTCAGGTTCCGACGGCGTTTTGAACGAGTACACCTGACAGCCTTGCGGATTCACCCCCGACATCACATGCTTAATGGCGCCATCTTTCCCGGCCGCATCCATTGCCTGAAAGATCAAAAGAAGCGCCCATTGATCCTGAGCGTAGAGCTTGTCCTGCAAGTCGACCGTACAAGCGATGCATTTCTGCAGGGTCTCCTCGGCATGCTCCTTGGATCGCCAATGTCCTGTGTCTTCGGGATCGAAATCTTTCAGCTTGAAATTTTTGCCGCTTTCCACTCGGAACTTATGGGCCAGCTTGTCAGTCTTCATTTGTGCGCTGTTCCTCAGAACGAAATCACGCCAGCCTCTGTTAGCGAAAGTGCTCTGCCTGGCCCGCCTGATGATACGATCACTGCGTGTCGCTCACCTTATGCAATACTAACGCGGATGTCGCCTTCACAAGAATTTTCGACCCATTCAAAGGAGCCCTCTTATGAAGCCCCTTGTGCTACTCGGAGTCTTGCTGCTCGTTCTCGGAGTGCTCTCGTTTGTCATACCGCTTCCTCGCCGCGAGCATCACGGCGTCAGCATAGGAGATGCGAAGTTTAGCGTCGAGACCGAGAACAGTGAGAAACTTCCTCCCGCGGCGGGCATCGTTCTGCTCGCTGGCGGCGTCGTCGCTCTGATCGTTGGATTGCGCAAAACGTAGGAAATCCCTTCTTCGGAATATGTTCGAATCTGAATTCCTCAGCTCCAACCAGCAGGGTCGCGAACGCTACCTCGGCCTCGTATCGCAAGCTGCGCAGGCGGTCTGCGACTTCATCCCAGATGCTCCCTATAGGGGCCTGAATGCTGGCACTCTCGCTTCTTTTGTGCCCGCAGATTTCCTTCCCGACCAGGGCTCGACAGCCGATGAGATCAACTCACTGTTTCGTACAGTCGTTGAGAACTCGGTGGCTGTCAACCATCCCCGAACTGCCGCGCACCTGCACTGCCCTCCCCTGTTGGCCGCTCTGGCGGCCGAAGTCGTGATCAGCGCTCTTAATCAGTCGATGGATTCCTTCGACCAGGCTCCGATCGCCACGGTCATCGAGCAAAAAATGATCTCGTGGCTGTGCGCGCAAGCTGGACTGCCCGCCACCTCCGCCGGAACCTTCACCACCGGAGGTTCGCAGTCCAACTA
>QIAK01000442.1:2788-6049 GCA_003225515.1 Acidobacteriota bacterium
CCGTTCTTCAAAAGCGGTGGAATTGGTCTGCGCAGAAATCCGGACTTCCTCCCGAAGCCCGCCGCCTGCGCATCTTTTGTTCCAACGTTGCGCATTTCACTGTGGAGAAAGCTGCGTCGCAACTGGGCCTGGGAACCGACGCCGTGCTCCGAATCGCGGTAGATGCGCACTATCGCATGAATCCTGCGGCACTCGATGCCTCGCTCGCGGCCGCTCGGGCCGCCGGGCTCCTTCCCATGGCAATCATCGCGACCGCGGGCAACACCGACTTTGGCTCTATCGATCCTCTGCCCGAGATCGCTTCCCTCGCGCAGTCTGCTGCCGCCTGGCTTCATGTCGATGCCGCATATGGCGGCGCTCTGCTATTTTCCGCACACCACCGCGCCCGAATCGCGGGCATCGAAGCCGCAGACTCTCTCGGTCTCGACTTCCACAAACTTTTCTGGCAGCCGATTCCGTGCAGCGCCTTCCTTCTGCGCGACCCGCGCCACTTTGATTCCATCAAGCTTTACGCCGATTACTTGAATCCGGAACTCCATCAGGACGCCGGCATTCCCAACCTGGTCACCACCTCCCTGCTGACCACCCGCCGCTTCGACGCCCTGAAATTATGGATTTCCTTTCAGACGCTTGGCCGAGCCCAACTCGGCTCCATGATTGACCGCACCATCGAGTTGGCCGAGCACGCAGCGGCAGTGATACGGAAGACACCCAAGCTTGAATTAATGTGCGACCCCCAACTGAGCACGGTAGTATTCCGCTACGTTCCCTCGCGTCCCGGAAAAGATTCCGACCTGATCAATGCCACTCTTCGGCAGCGCCTCTTCGACCGCGGCCTCGCAGTGATTGGCCACACCCGAGTTCGCAACTCCCAGTGTCTGAAATTTACCTGCATGAATCCCACTATCGCCAATAGTCAGATGGAAGATTTGATTCGCACCATCACAGACGAGGCAGCAGAAATTGAGGCCGGATGAAGCTCGGAATGAGAGAGTAGCTTTAGCAGGCCGCGAGAGTGTTCCGCAATCCCTTAAAGGTCGAGGAAGCGAGAGCGAGTCTCTTCAGTAGGGATTGGGCAACTGTCGTAGCGTCCAAAAATACGGTATCGGTTTCGCGCAATGATCCGATATCCAAGATCACGAAGCCGCCGGGGGATGATTGGCAGCAAAAATCCCAGCACCCGCCAGAAAGCAAATCCCGACACGCTTGCTTTTGCTATGAATGGTGCAGGTCCGCCTGTTGTTGCCTCTGCTCTCAGGTGCCGGAGAATAAAAATAACAGCATCGGAACGGGCAAGCACCAACTCACCCCGCTGATCGCTGTCCAACACAACATAAACAGAATCAAGATCCCGTGCATCCATCCCATGCCGCGCCAGAATCCGCTGCGCCAACTCACTTTGCAACGAAGCGAACCGAAACACTCCAGCCGCGTCCCGCCGCAAAACGAACTGCACCAGCCGGTTGCAAAGCCCACACACCCCGTCGTAAAGAAGAATGGGATGCATGCGAGTTAGGCTTTCGATCCCAAGCGCAATATTTCTTCCCGCAGCCGGGGATGTTTCTGCGTGAGCCGCAGATAGCGCATTTCATTGGAACCCGCCTGCGCGCGGATTATCCTAACCATGTCCTGCTTCTCTCGCGCCGACCAGCGGCCCAGGTTAGGAATAAGCGCAAGCACCAGCGACCAGTTTTCGAATGCCTTCCGCTCCGCCGCACTCCAGCGCAAGGGATTGACACCGAGCGCGCGGGAAACTTCCGCCACCGACTTCTTCCGAATTCCCGGGCCATCCCCGGCGAATTCGCGCGCCATGCGCCGGTTCACTTTCAATCCCAGCGTGCGGGTCGAAAAAGTATCCCAGGCACCAGGGATTCCCTCCGGCAACTCACAGAACACATGCGCTTCCGCCAGGCGCTTCAAGATGTTTTTGGGAGTACGATGCTTCGGGTTCGCCGCGATCTTCAATTCCTCGTGTCGCGCCACTTCTTCCAGCTTATTGTTGCCCGATCGGAAGCCCAGCTTCCGATAAAACCAGAAAGCGCCAGAATCGAGCGCTTCGTCATTGTTTTGCCCGATCTGATATGGATATACCGAGATCGTTCTCGCTCCGGTCATGGCGCTCAGACAACGCAATGCCTGCGCGTAAATCCACGCGGTCTCGCCGTGGCGATATGTATAGAAGGTGTTGAAGCCCACCTCGATCCATTCGCACAAGCCGATGGCTTCGATGTAGTTGATGGGAACTCCGTTCTTCACAGTGAATCCCGCAACATACGCGCGCAGCGGCAGTCGGCGTCCCACCGGCAGGTTGCAGAAATACATCACGACCCCTCGCCCAGTCGCCCCGGAGCCGAGATCAACCCGCACCACCGACCGAGGATCGCCCAGCGTCGTTCCGTAGAGTTCGCGGTAGCGCACCGCCATCACTTCGCGAATGGTGTGCATCACCCGCTCGCCTTCGCGGCGTGACAGTTTCATCCGCCGCGGCGCTGGTTGGGCAAGTTCATGACCCAATGAAACTTGGCTGCGAACGATTAATGGCTCGCTGTGGATGTAATACTGCCGAGGCCGCGTCCAATTACGCGTTCGCGAGAACTTCAAGTTGTGTATATGCCAGCGCAGTGGCAGCCGCAATGAGTCGTAAAGTTCAGAGCGTTCCCGGTCCGTGACCGGAAGCTGTTCAAAACGGCGGATCAACCATTCGAGTTCTCGCTCACGCCCCCTCGCCGAGTCCAGCCACTTGCGCCATGGGATATTTGCTTCCACGTCGGCATCTTCTTCAAGCACTGGAATGAAGCGCGGCCAGGTCGAGCCCATGGCGCGCTCGTCCTCGTAATCATTCCATGCAATCTCGACATTGTTCGGGATACGGCGCACCAGCCACCGTGCCGCTTCGAAGCTGAGCGCATCCTGCATGGTGGTACCGGCCACGCCAGAAGCATCGAAGTCATCGAACGCAGACATTTCAATGCCGAGCTCGCGAAGTTTCTCTGTCCTCAGGTGGAACGTATTCAGTACTTTTTCGATGGGCGATATCAGTGCAGTCGAGGGCGGAAAGGCGCGCAGAAAGAGCAGAGCCTCATGAAAGCGCAGAAGAGATTTGGCGTCCTGGAAAGTGTGGCGCGAAAGTTGATCGAGCACAACTCTCGCCTCCGCGGCCGCGCCTCGTCCAAAGCGAGCTTTGGCGGCTTCGAGGCTGGCAAGGAGCGCGTCGGTGTTAGCGGCTATCGGCATTCCGGCGCGTCAGTCAGTCAATGTCCC
>QIAK01000442.1:6174-10114 GCA_003225515.1 Acidobacteriota bacterium
TCGTGAATGAACTGGCCATCGCCAATATACATTCCGGTATGGGTTATATCGCGCGGGTTCGAACCAAAGAACAACAGATCCCCGGCCTGCAAATCTTTGCGATCAATGGCGACCACGCCAGTCCACGCAGCTTGCTTATCGGCGTCGCGAGGCATGTTGAAACCCCGAGCCCGCAGCAGCATTTGAGTAAAGCCTGAGCAGTCGAAGCCAAAGCTGGAACTGCCTCCCCACAAATATGGAATGCCGAGAAAGCGTTTGGCCAGATCAATGGATTCGGGAATCGATAAAGGCTTGGGCGGCGCAATCACGTCGCTCGCTTGGATCCACGCGCTGCGCTTGTCAGGAAGGCGAACCTGCAACCAGCCTTCGGGAACGGTTTTTGCCGCCGCCGGTTTCGCCTTCGCACCCTTCTCATGGATGCCCTTCTCGTCTGTCTTCACAATATCGCTCACTTCCAGACGCGATTCATAAGGAATAGTGAGAACGGGCTTGTGGCGGGTCACGTCGGGCTCGCGATAAAGATTGGCAAAAAGACTCTCAACCTGAACGATCGTTCCCGCGGTAGCATAGCCATTTCCGTTCTGAACCAGGCGTAGCTGGCGGCTCGGCACCCACCCTTTGTAGTGGTCAGCGGTTTGGATGCGGCACCATTCCCCGCGAGCCACGAGCAGGGTTACATTGCTGCCGTAAATAGCCTGAGAGACGACGTCCGTCTGGTCGCTGGGCCCGGAATACATGTTGGCGACGGGAACCACGATGATCTGCGTGCTGTTCTTTGCCCACGCCGCGGCGCTGGCCATGCACAGAAACGTGAGCGTGACGATGAACGATTGGCGGGCGTGATGGAGTCGCATGAAGGTGATCGCGGACATGAAAGGGCATCCCAGGAAAACTTTTCCGGTGCAGCCTCGGTAAGACGATATCCTATGTACGCCGGAATGCGAAAGCGGAGAATCGGGTTGGCTACATCAAAAATAAAACCAGGATCGAACATCTACGAGCTGGACACTCCAACCGCGTTAATTGATTTGGACCAACTGGAGAAGAATATCCACGACTGGCAAGCGCACGCGGACCAGTGTGGTGTTAAGTTTCGGGCCCACATCAAGACCCACAAGATTCCAGAGATTGCCCGCATGCAGGTTGCAGCCGGCGCTCGGGGAATCGTCTGTGCCAAAGTGAGCGAAGCTGAGCCCTTTGCCGCGGCGGGCATCGCGGATATTTGCATTGCGTATCCGGTCGTCGGCGAGATGAAGTGGCAGCGCCTTGCCGCACTGGCGGCGCGCTTGAAAACTCTAACTGTAAACTGCGACTGCGAGGAGGCTGCCCGCGGAATTTCGAACGCAGCTGCAAAGGCGGGAGTCACAATCAATATACAAATCGATATTGACAGCGGCCTTCATCGCGGAGGCGTTGCCCATGAAGATCAATCTGCGATCGAGCGCCTGGCAAACGCAATCTCATCGCTGCCGGGTCTGCGTTTGAGCGGGATCACGACCTATCGATCAGGCGCATTTCCGGGAGCTCCCAATGCCAAAGACGCCGGCCGCGCCGAAGGACAATTGCTGGTCGAGCTGGCCAACCGTCTGCGGGCGAAAGGAATTGAGGTCAGCGAGGTCACGGCAGGAAGCACGCCCACCGGCAAATCGGTAGCGGAAGTGCCGGGTGTGACCGAGGTGCGCGCGGGTAACTATGTTTTTAATGACCTGATGCAGCTGGATCACGGCATCGCCAGCGAAGAACAGTTGGCTCTGTCCGTCCTATGCACGGTGGCGAGTGCGAATCACAACGGCCGAGTTACGATCGATGGCGGCACGAAGACATTCAGCGGCGATGCTGGTGGCATCGGCACTGGGCGCGCAGCTCCGGCAGCCATTGCACGCGCCGTCGACCGCCGCATCTTCGTGGAACGGCTCAATGAAGAGCATGGCATGGCTCGCGCCGATGAGAAAGTTAAACTCGGGGAGAAGATCCGCTTCTTTCCCTATCACGCCTGCACCTGCGCCAATCTGAACGACGAAATCATCGGCTTCCGTGGCGACCGCGTCGAGGTGGTGTGGGCCGTGCAAGCGCGAGGACTCAGGAATTAGGCGGCCGGAATCGTAAAACGACTCAGGAGGGACAATGGCGAAATACGTAATTCAAACGAAGACTGGGGCGGCTCCGCAAGGCGCTTACTCGCAGGGATGGCGCGCCGGTGATTTTATTTTCGTGACCGGGACCGGTCCTGTGGATGCGAAGACAGGCAAGCTCTCAGGAGAATCGATTGAAGAGCAGACCGACCTGGTGATCACCAACATGGAGTCGGTTCTCGCCGCTGACAATGCCACCCTAGCCGATGTCGTCAAAGTAACGGTGCACTTGAGCGATAGTGGAATTTTATCGCGCTATAACGCCGTCTATGCTCGCCGTTTTTCTGCTCCTTATCCAGTGCGAACGACTGTGGGTAGCGACTTACGAAGTTTGCCCGGAATGTTGATTGAGGCGGACTGCATTGCCTACGCGCCGCAAACCAAATCGATTCGAAGGTCCGGATATCGAAAGTCTAAGGCTCCAGCCAAGAAGACGAAAAAGAAGAAGACGAGGCCGTGACCGCGGTAATGCTGCGGCTATGCGTTCGGAGCCGAACCGCTGTTCTTTTGTACCCGTGACTTTCTAAAATAGAAATAAAAAGGAAGACCGCTCGCGATCAGTCCTAGCCCGACACTCGATTCCAGAGGGCGCGTGTGCACCGTATTCCATACCAGCCAAGTTGCAACCACAACGAAAACCAACGGTAGAAACGGATAGGCGATTGTCTTGTAGGGCCGGTCCGCGTTCGGCATCTTACGTCGCAGAGCAAACACCGACGTTGTGACCAGCGCATAAAAAATCCACGAAGCGAAGACTACGCAGTCTGTCAGCTGGTCGTACGTTCCTGAAAGAGCCAGTAAACATGCCCAGATGGCCTGCACTGCGATCGAGAACACCGGAACGTGAGTTGTGCTATTGAGCCGGCCGAACGAGGCAAAGAACAGCCGGTCGCGCGCCATCGCATAGGGCACTCGCGCCGACGACAGAATCGTGCCGTTTAGCGCTCCCAAAGTTGACAGGACAAATACCAGGGAAACCAAAGTTGCGCCATAACGGCCAACAAACGTTTGAGCTGCTTTGGCCGCGACCGGAAGCGCATCGCGATACGTGGTGGAATTTGAAGTCAACACTTCCGAAAACGGCAGCGCATAGAAGTACGAAAAGTTCGCGACGCAATAAATCACAACGATCAGGAGGGTGCCGATGATGAGACCTCGCGGAACATTGCGCGTCGGATTTTGCACTTCCCCCGCACACATCGGCATCTGATTCCATCCTTCATAGGCCCAGAGAGCCGCGAGCATGGCGGTGCCGAAAGGGGCGATCCCGGTCCATGGTCCAACTCCCTTCGGACTCGCCAGGTGCGCCACCGTTCCTCCTTTGGAGAAGAACATGATGCCCGCGACAATCACGGCAATGCCCGCCACTTTGAGCACCGTCAACCACAGCTGCACGTGCCCACCGAATGCGACCCGGCCGCAGTTCAATAGCGAAAGCAAAAGGATTACCCCCAGCGCCAACACCTGTTGCGTTCCGAACCTCCAGACCAACTCCTGCCCAAATGCATGGTAGCTAATTTCGGTCCAGACGCGATTGATCGGCAAAATCGCCGCGAGAAATGTGGCAAACCCTACGGCAAGACTGGCGATCGATCCCGCGGACCCCATGACCAGCCGCATCCATCCATATAAAAATGCCGGACCTTCGCCGTAAGCCTTAAGCAGATAAACATATTCGCCTCCCGCATGTGGCAGCAGAGCGCCCAACTCGGCGTAGGTAAGCGCGCCCGCCATCGAGAGCAGACCAGCCAGAACCCAGGCCCACAGCACAAGCCCGGGAGATCCCACGGTCTGAGCCATCACCGTGG
>QIAK01000443.1 GCA_003225515.1 Acidobacteriota bacterium
ATCATGCGAATCCAGACGGCACAAGGTCACATTGTGGTGACACGGGATTTCGGAGTGCGGAACACCTCCAATCCTCCGCGCACTCAGATGAATGAGCACAACTTTGAATTTTACATTCCCGATGGTGCACACATTGTCACCGATTCCGCTACTGCGGCTAGTGAAAATGGCAACCCGTTGAAGTCTGCTCCCGTACCCGAAGGCGAGAAGAATCGTTATTCGTTTACCTTCCCTCTTCGGCCGGGGTTCACGCACTTCGAAGTGGTCTACCAACTTCCTTACAGTGGCAGAGCCAATATTAATCCCAAGTCGATTTATCCGTTGCAGAGCTTCGTCGTGATTATGCCGAAGGCCTTGCAGTTCCACGCGGCTGCTGGCTCGACAGGTTTTAAATTGATGAACTATCCCAACCAGCCCGATGCCAGTGTGCAGGTGGCGGCAAACACTAAGAGCGGCCAGAATCTTGCGTTTACAATTTCCAGCCAAGGCACGCCCGCAACCGGCCAGAAGAGCGCTACGCCGAGGCCGAACGAGAGCGACGAGAGCTCCGCTTCGATCACTGCTCCTGCAGATTCCAACAACCGTCCTGGTGGCGGGTTGGGTCGGCCAATCGACGCTCCGGATCCGCTGCAAAAGTATCGATGGTGGATTTTGGGCAGTTGTGCCGCACTCCTGATCCTCGGGGGCATCTACATAGCGCGACGGCAACAGACTACCAACCGTGCTCTGAAGTACCCAAAGGTGAACTCTCACTTGACGCCTGCCATACAAACAAAAGAAGGCAGCGATGTGCCGGGCGAAGCGCGAAGTGTGGAGTCTATGCGAACATCCGGGCGTGGGCTGATGGAAGGAATCCGAGATGAACTGTTCCGGATTGAAATGGAGCACAAGAAGGGTCAAATCTCCCAAGCCGAATACCAAAAGGCAAAGGCAGCTCTCGACCGAACGCTGGAACGCGTGCTAAAACGCCAAGTGCAGGAAGTGTAGACTACGCACAAATTCAAGATGTTCTCACCGGCTACGGCTATGCACTTTCCACGAACACGACCGGAACCGCCCGCGTTTGCCGTTAGTGCAGAGTAACCCTCGATCCAGCGAAGCCAGCGACCACTAGAAGAAGGCTCATTATCACGAGCAGAACGACAATGGATGCGAATGCCCACGCAACCTTTATAGCGAATGCTTCAAGCTTCCTATTGTTCGTGCGAATGAGTTCCTTGTCCAAGCCGTTATCCGGGACCCGCACCGAGGCGTAGGCGGTCTCTGATAGCTGATTCAGGGCAAATGATTTCGAACTCATGGATTATTGTCCCTTTGGGCAGCGCAGCCGTAACCTGGAAGGGAATCTGTGGAACAAGAATTACGGACCCGACCAGCAGCAGCATATGGTTCCCTCAGGCAGTTCGTGTCTAAAAAACCCGGCCCTAGATTGAAGGGCCGGGCCGTCGCCTGAGAGGGCGAAAGTTGGAGCGTCGACGAGTCAGGGCTTCGCTACATGCCGCTCTGCTCAAAGACCAACGATTCTTTGTTATGACTGAAGTCGATCTCTTTGAGCGTCTTCAGATTGGCGCTAGTTGTCTCAGTCACGATGTCGTCTTCGGTCACATGAGGGTCATTCGTCTTCAGCGTTCCCGGCACGGTGGCCACAGTCTTTCCATTCTGCACGAAGCTCACCTGTATCTCCGGGCCTGTTCCTTGCCACTGAACGTCGTACTTGCCCGGTTTCATCTGCGTGCTCCCTACTTGTAGGGAATCGGAGATCTCCACCGTGTGCCGATTCTTGTCCTTCGCAAATGTGCCGGTCGATGACATGAAAGCGAGGATGAATACGAGAGTTGTGTACTTTATTTGTTTCATTTTGTGCGAGTTTTCCTTTGTAACGTGACGAAACACCTATCATTTGCGATGACGATGGCTCACTCACTTGTGAAACTGTTTGTATTGTCAGTAGATGCTGATCAACTGACTTAAGGTGCTAAGGTCAACCTTCGTGCGCGTAATTATCGGTAAATCTTCGTAAAGCATTCGTGTACGTTATTCGAGCTTACGGGTGGATTAGAGCAACGAACTGAAGGCCGGTGTCAGCGAGATCCTACCAATTCGTTGACGTCAGATAATTCGCCGAATTCTTCGTTGGTCAATGCCAGCGATGCCGCTGAAACATTCTGCTCGAGATGTTCGACCGACGAGGTCCCGGGGATTGGCAACATGAAAGGAGATCGCCGCAACAGCCAGGCCAGCGCAATCTGTGTGGGGCTCGCATTGTGCGCTTCTGCAACCCGGTTCAGAACTTCGCCCGCAACTTTGCCGGCTCCGAGTGGGAACCAGGGAATATAGGCGAGCCGGTTCCGCTGGCAATAGTCGACGACATAGTCCCATTCACGGTCGGCAAAGCTATAGCGATTCTGCACAGAGGCGATCGGAACAATTCTGCGAGCGCGCTCGATGTGTTCCTGAGTAACATTCGACAATGCGACGAAGCGAATCTTCCCTTGGTTTCGCAGCTCAGCCAGGGTTTCCACCGAAGTGTCGAAGGACACGACAGGATCGGGAACGTGCAGCTGATAAACATCGATGCGGTCCAGTCGCAATCTCTTGAGGCTGCCCTCGACGGCTTTTCGAAGGTGAGAGGGAGTTGCATCGTGGGTCCACTGATTGGGACCGGGGCGATTCCAGCCCCCTTTGGTAGCGATCACCAAACCGGGCGGGTAGGGATACAGCGCTTCGGCAATCAGTTCCTCGTTTACATAGGGCCCGTAGGAATCGGCAGTGTCGATGAAATTGATGTCGAGTTCGACGGCGCGTCGCAAAACCGCTAACGCAGACTTCCGATCCTTTGGCGGCCCCCAGATGCCTTCGCCAGTAAGGCGCATTGCGCCAAAGCCAAGGCGATATACGGGGAGTTCGCCGCCGAGCGAAATCTCGCCAGCATTGCTTGCAGAGACGTTCTTTTGATTCACGATTCACCTCAACAAATCTTTTTATGGGTGCGACTATTGGACGAG
>QIAK01000444.1:0-1533 GCA_003225515.1 Acidobacteriota bacterium
ACTTCATTTCTTTCTGATCGGGAACTTTCTCGGCAGCGGGATCGTAACAGAGGGTGTGTGTCCGTCATTCAAAGCGGGGCAGCAGAGCCATTTACGAACAAAATAACGTTATGGCACCTAAATCACCCGGACGGTGACGGGAATAATGAAAGCTTGGAAAAAAATAGCAATCGGCGTCGGCATCGTGGTGGTACTGGCAATTGTTGTCGGCCTTACTGTCAGTCAGAGCCGCAAGAATGTCGCGACCGTACAAACGGGTAAGTTACAGCGGCAGGATCTGGCGACGGTGGTGAGTGCTTCGGGTGAGATCAAGCCGAAGACTTACGTGAACATCGGCGCCAACGCCTATGGAAAGATCACCCACCTTTATGTGAAGGAGGGCGATCACGTAAAGAAGGGCCAATTGCTGGCGCAACTCGAAAACGTGCAGTCCTCGGCGGACGTGAACGCGAACGAAGCGTCGTTGCAAGCGGCGCAAACGGATACGATTGCGGCGGATGCCAGCCTGAGGACTTCTGAAGCCGACCTGGTCCGTGCCCAGGCCGACTATGACCGCAACAAGTTGGATTGGGATCGGGCGCAGAGCCTGTTCAAAGACGGACTGATTTCGAAGTCGGATTTCGACAGCCGCAAGAATGCGTGGGCGACGGCCGATGCCGGACTGGTGCAGGCGCAAGCCCGGGTGGCGCAGGCCAAAGCGCAACACGACTCCGCTGACAAGCACGTGACGCAGGCCCGTGCGAATCTGACCCGGGTGACCGACGTTCTGCAGAAGACGAGCTACAGCGCACCTTACAATGGAGTTGTTACAAATCTGCCAGGAGAGTCGGTAGTCAGCGGAATCCACAACGCGCTGGGCAGCACTTTGATGACAATCGCCGACATGTCGATTATCACGGCGGAAGTGAAGGTAGACGAAACCGATATCGTGAATGTGCACCTGGGACAGCCGGCGGAGGTTACGATCGACGCTATTCCCAAGAAGATTTTTTACGGCGCGGTTTCTGAGATCGGGGATAACGCCATCGTGCGCTCGAGCGGAGTATCGACCTCGCAATCGGCCACGGCGAGTGAGGAAGCTAAGGATTTCAAGGTTGTAGTCACGCTTATCGATCCGCCAAGCAGCCTGAGGCCTGGGCTCTCGACAACGGCAAAGATCACTACAGCAACCCGGAGCAATGCCCTGTCGCTCCCCATCCAAGCATTAACGCTCCGCAGCAAGGAGCAAATCGAACAGCAGAATAATCCGCCGGGTTCGGTACATGCCGCACCACCTGCCGCGCCGGAAACGGCATCGAAGACGAAGAAGGGGGATGACATCCAGGGAGTTTTCGTCATCCGCAACAGGAAAGCAATTTTCGTCCCGGTCACAACCGGGATTACCGGAACGACCGACATTGAAGTGCTCGATGGTTTGAAAGATGGCGACGAGGTGATTACGGGGAGTTACAAGATTTTGCGCACACTGAAACCGGGGAGCAGCGTCAAGATCGACAATACGGTCCCCAAGAAGGAAGAAGAGTCATAAACCTT
>QIAK01000444.1:1558-3777 GCA_003225515.1 Acidobacteriota bacterium
AAGGGTGCGAGGCGAGATGCCCCGCAATCGCCGGCAACACGCCGACGCTACCAATGGGGGCTCACAAAACGGAGCCAGAAACATAAGGTACTGAAGTCCAAAACGATCGGAGACGTCAGTGGCACCCGACGAAGCCCAGGAGAAAAATATGGCAACCGCAGAAGTTATCAATATGCCGACCACCGCGAATCTAGCGCCACCGGAATCGTGCATGATTGCGGCGGAAGATCTCTGGAAAACGTACGACATGGGATCGGAGCAACAGGTGCATGCGTTGCGCGGCGTGAATCTGCGCATCCAGCGCAATGAGTACGTCGCGATTATGGGGCCATCAGGTTCGGGCAAGTCAACGCTGATGAATCTGATTGGATGCCTCGACACGCCTTCGAATGGGAAATACTGGCTCAATAGTCAACTGGTGAGCGAACTAGATGACGATGAACTGGCACGCATCCGGAATAAAGAAATCGGATTCGTGTTCCAGACTTTCAACCTGCTGGCCCGGGCCACGGCGCTGCACAATGTGGAACTGCCGCTGATCTATGCGGGCATTCCGACCGACGAGCGTATGGAGCGCGCCAAACAAGCTCTGGCGGCCGTGGGCATGGAATCCCGCATGAGCCACAAGCCGAATGAACTGTCTGGCGGCCAGAGACAGCGCGTCGCGATTGCACGCGCCCTGGTGAATAAGCCATCCATCATCCTGGCGGACGAGCCCACGGGAAATCTGGATTCACAAACCGGCATTGAGATCATGGCGCTGTTTGACCGGCTGCAAGCGGAAGGCAATACGATTATTCTCGTCACTCACGAAGGCGACATTGCGGAATATGCGCATCGCGTCATCCACATCAAGGACGGCGTGATTGCCAGCGATGAGAGCAGAGGCCCGGGGCAGCGCAGCTGAAGGCGTACTCGATCTCAGGACTGCGCAATTCCAATTGCTTTTAAGGAAGATTCGTCCGCCAGGGCGGGCAGCTCGGCGTTCACCACGCGGTCTCTGCCTTCTCGCTTCGCGGCGTAGAGGGCCGCGTCCGCGGCTTCCAGCAATTCCTTGGGGGACGTGCCGTGCTCGGGAAGAGCGGCCACGCCTACGGAGACGGTGATCATTCCCAGCGACTGGCCCTGGTGGAGGACGATCATCTCACGTAGTCTCGAGCGGATTCGTTCCGCCCGCGCGTGCGCAGAGTTCAAGTCAGCCGTGGGGAGAATGATAACGAACTCCTCGCCTCCATAACGGCACACCGTATCTTCCACTCGAATGCTTTTGATCAGGAATGCTGCCGTCTCGCGCAGGATGGTATCGCCCGCATCGTGGCCATAGGTGTCATTGAACCTTTTGAAATGGTCGAGGTCGAGCATCAGAATCCCGAGCGATTGTTCTGCGCGTACCGCGCGCCGAATTTCGCGCTCCATCATCTCAGTGAGATAGCGGCGGTTGTATAACCCGGTTAACGGATCTTTGATGGACTGCGATCGCAACGCCTCGCGCAGTCGAATGTTGGCAACTGAAAGTCCTACCTGACCGGCAAAAGTTGTCTTGAGCGGCAACTCCGCATCACCTAAAGCGGGAACTTCATCAGTGGCCTGAAAATGCAATGTGCCGAGCGCTTCACCCTGAGCGAAGATTGGGATGCACAGATAAGTATTTTTCACGCCAGCAGCGTGAGCGCAAGGGGCGGTGGTATCTCCTGCGATCACAAGATGGGGATGGCCGGTGCGGAGCGCCCAGCAGGAGTTCACTTCGAATACAGCGAGGGGAAGGCGGCACTCCTGCCAACTTCCGGCCACCTCCGCCAAAGTGCGTTCGCGATTGAGCAGGGCGATAGCGCCACGGCTGCTAGGAAAAATCTTTGGAGCGAATCCCAGGGCGGCAGCGAAAACTTCGTCTTTGCTCATGCAACTTTGCAGAAGCTCGCCCATCTTGGCCAGCAGTGTCGCGCGCCGCGAGCGTTCGGTGAGTTGATGGACCATCTTGTCGTTCTGTTCGTCGAGTTGGCGGCGGGCTATATCCCTTTCCCACACCTCTTCCTGGAGCCGGGTATTGGCGCCCGCCAATTCCATGGTGCGCTCCTTGATTTGATCCTCCAGCAGTTTCTGGGTGTGGCGCTGGTCTTCAATGTCCGTACAGGCCCCGAACCACTTCACGATGGTGCCGGAGGAATCCCGCATGGGGGTTGCGCGAACCAGGTGCCATCGAAAAGTTCCCACCGCGGTTC
>QIAK01000445.1:0-200 GCA_003225515.1 Acidobacteriota bacterium
GACTTCGAATCAATCAGGTGGGCGATATCGATAAGCATTCCGTCAGTGTTGACGCGCTTGCAACTGACTTCTTCCTCAAGTGGGCTGAATAGCCGATGGACCTGAACTGAAAGCGCCTTGGCTTTGGTCTGGCGTTCTCGATCAGCAACCGCCTTCTCACGCAACTTGATCAAGTACTCGCCACCGACCGTGTCCGGTAT
>QIAK01000445.1:283-3536 GCA_003225515.1 Acidobacteriota bacterium
CTCTCGCCAAATGCGCGCCGATTATTGCGGACAGCCTGCCGCAACGATTCGTCACTGTCAAAAATCGTTCCAAAACGGAACGGCAGCACGGTTCCCTGGCGGAAGCAGACGCTTACCACGCGGGCATGCTCGAGCACGTGCTTGTCATCAAGATTGGCGGTACTTCGGTCAAATTCGCTGACGATCACAGAAAATTCGCCGCTAGGATAGCTGAGTATGGTTGCGCCATTCACTCCTTGAATACCTTCCAGGATGAAAGGACGGCGGGTGCGGGTTCCGTTGGTCTGATTCTGATGCTCAGTAAGGCAATACGCGTACCAGGACATAAGAGGTCTCTCCATGCTGGTCGAGAAGCAACCGGGCCGCTTCTCTTTTCTTGAGACAGCTCGTTAATTGAACCAAGGAAGTAAGGGCAGCTTGTGCAACAGACGTCGAAGGGCGCGTCCACCTTCATCTTACGCCGGGGGAATCAAAAAATGCAACAATTTCGTTGCAGTATGCATCATTCGGCCTTTCTCGGTTGCGTAAGCATCTTGGCTGCCCTGCTTTCAGTCTGGAAAGCTGAATGTATGAACTAGTTCAGTGCTACCGGCTAGGCAGGAGTACTTTGCGGTCGATTCAAAACTGACTCATAGGGCTACTTGCGGCGCGGAGCTGGATAAATTCCGGTTTGCCGACAATTCGCTTAGAATTGTCGGGTTGGCTGCGCGCTCATGGACAGAGAAGACTTATTGCCCAGTGCACGGCCGTCTGCGACGTAAAAAGAGGCTTCCTTAAACCGCTGATGAATGGATACGATGGTTCGCGCAGAAAGCGCAGAACTATCCGCGCTTCTCGAAATCGCGAGAAACATAATCTCCAATATCCCCAAGTCGGTTTAAGCGGAGGTCCAGATGCGCAAGTCCAACTCGCTGCCGCCGGCCGGTCACTACAACTCCAATTACGGGAATTTCCAAACGGAACTGTACGCACAAGTCCGTCATGAAGCATTTGGCGAGGATATTGGACAAAACAGCTGGCTCACGTCTGACGAGCAGGACAGATTTTTGGAGTCGCTCAACCTTTCTGTAGGTGCGAGGCTGCTCGATGTTGCTTGTGGAGCGGGAGGCCCGGCGCTGCGAATCGCCGCTATCACCGGCTGTTCTATCGTCGGCATTGACGTTCACGAACAAGCGGTTACGACGGCGAATTTGTTGGCAGGTCAGCGCGGCTTGGCCGAGCGGGCCGAATTTAGATCCATTGATGCAACCGCGCCATTGCCCTTTTCTGACTCCAGCTTCGACGCCATCACCTGCATTGACGCAATCAACCACTTCTCCAACCGGCAAAGCGTCATTGCAGAGTGGGTCCGGTTGCTGAAGCCGGGAGGGCGACTGCTGTTCACCGATCCCATCACTCTGACCGGACCGCTGACGAATGCCGAGGTCGCGACGCGGAGTTCTGCTGGTTTCTATCTCTTCGTTCCGCACGGCTACGACGAACGAACTATTTCGCAGTGTGGATTGCAATTACTGGTCTGCGAAGACACAACCGCGAACATGGCCGAGGTCGCCGAGGCGAGACACGCTGCCCGCGAATCGAGAAGCGCTGCCCTTCGCGAAGTCGAAGGCCAGCAATCATTTGACGGCCAGCAGGAGTTCCTTGCCGTTGCTGCTCGTGTCGCCAGAGAAGGCCGCCTTTCCCGCTTCGTCTATGTTTCGAAAAAGTTGAGCTGAGTATCAAGACTCGCCCGAACGGGCCGGAGGGATGCCTATGGGCTCACACGGAACTGCAGCTCAGTCGGGGGCCAAGTTGAGTGATGTCGGGAAGCGAGCGAGACTGCGAATCGCTTATCGTCTGCTTCCTTTTATCTTTCTCATGTACGTGGTCAACTACATCGACCGCGTCAACGTTTCCTTTGCGAACCTCAGGATGAGCGCCGATCTGGGCTTCAGCGACCGCGTCTACGGCCTAGGGGTTGGTATGTTCTATCTGACCTACGTGTTGCTCGAAATACCTGGAGCCATCATCGCAGAACGCTGGAGCGCCAGAAAGTGGATTGCACGCATCATGATTTCCTGGGGAATCGTTACAGCGTTCACTGGTTTCGTTCACACGGCTGGACAATTTTATGCGGCGCGCTTTTTATTGGGTGTTGCCGAATCCAGTTTTTTCCCTGCCATGATCGTCTACTTGACTCATTGGTTCCGCTTGCAAGAGCGTGGCCGGGCGATCGCCTGCTTGTATGCAGCCGTTCCTGCCGCCTCGTTGATCGGCTCTCCTCTCGCTGGTTGGCTGCTCGGAGTGCATTGGCGGTCGTTGGCTGGGTGGCGGTGGCTCTTCATTCTGGAAGGGATTCCTGCCATCGTCCTCGGGATCATCACCATCTTTTACTTGACGGACTGGCCCTCGCAAGCGCGCTGGCTTCCTGAGCCGGAGCGCAACTGGCTGGTCAACGAATTACAGGCGGAGCTAGCCGCGAAAAAGAAGAAACGCAACTACACCATGATGGGAGTTTTTGCGGAGAAACGAATCCTAATTTTGGTGCTTGCCTACTTGCTAGCCATGACCGGGTATCTCGGAAACGTTTACTGGATACCGACTTTCGTGAAACGGGTTTCAGGATTTTCCAACCAAATGGTGACCTCGCTGCTGTTGATTCCAGCGTTGCTCGGGGTTCTGGGAATGCTCGTCAACGGTTGGCACTCCGACAAAACGAACGAACGCTATTGGCACACGGGGATCCCTGTGCTGGCAGCGGGTTTGATGTTCTTCCTCTCTAGCTTTACCCGGCACGAAATGACTTTGACCATTGTGTTCTTGCTGCTCGGGAGTGGGTTCTTGTTTGCTTACCTTCCTACTTTCTGGGCGATACCCACGACGATCCTGAGCGAGGCAGCGGCGGCCGCCAGCTTCGGACTCATCAATTCCATCGGGCAACTTGGTGGATTCACCGGAAACTATGCGATCGGTTTTCTCAACGACCGAACGCACTCGCTAACAGCCAGTTTCGCGTTCATAGCGCTCGTCTATTTTGGGGCCGGAGCCTTGATCCTTAGTCTGCGAGTTCGCGATCCCACTGGCATCTCGCAGACATCAAACTAGCTCACAAGTCGCGAGCGGCGAGACGTGTCCATCTATCATTCCCTTGATTCTTCCCGGGTCACGAGCAAACCGGAAGTCAAGTGTTGCAGTCAGGCGTTAACACGTTTCGACTGCTGGTCGTTGAGCGTAATCGAGGCGCCGAGTCCTATGTTCGACCAAGTACTTGCGG
>QIAK01000446.1 GCA_003225515.1 Acidobacteriota bacterium
AACGGGCCAGGCGGACTGTCGCCTGCATGAATCCTTCTGTGTCAACAATCTGGAGAACCTTAGCGCGCTCTATGCCTTCGACCAGGACTTTAATGTTTCCATCGGGGAGCTTGAGACTCTGAACGATGTTGACCACAGTCCCAATCTGATAGATCTCGTTCGCCTTGGGCTCGTCAATGCTGGCGTCATGCTGTGTGGCCAGAAATATCTTCTTGTCCGAGGCCAGCGCTTCTTCCAGCGCGCGAACGCTGGATTCACGCCCCACCACAAACGGCGTCATCATGTGCGGGAAGATGACCACGTCCCGAATGGGCATCATGGGCAGCTTTCTGGTTTCGAACTTTTCCTTGGGTGTGGTCAATGAGCGCTCCAAGACAATGCTATCAGCTTTCAGCCGTCAGCTTTCAGCAAAACAGTACAAAGCTGAAGGCTGATAGCTGATGGCTGAAAGCTATCCAGCCTTCTCCATCATAGTAAGCGAAACATTGCGTTTTTCAACCATTTCGCGTGTGACTTCGAATTCTTTTACTTTCTTCTGGCTAGGCAGGTGGTACATCAGGTCAAGCATGAGCTCTTCCAGGATCATACGCAAGCCGCGGGCGCCCACCTTGCGCACCATGGCTTGACGGGCGATCGCGCGGAGAGCGTCCTCGCTGAATTTGAGGCGTACATTCTCAAATTCAAACAGGCGTTGATACTGCTTGACAATGGCATTTTTGGGCCGGGTGAGGATTTCAATCAGGGCAGCTTCGTCGAGGTCTTCGAGCACGCCCACCACAGGCAAACGGCCAACAAACTCTGGGATAAGGCCAAATTTAATCAGGTCTTCCGGCTGTATTTCACTGATCAGCTCAAAGCTGCGCTTACGGTCGGCAACAACGTCCTGCACCGGCTGATCCTCCTCCGCCTTGAAACCAAGAGACTTCCTGCCGGCACGGCGGCCAATAATCTTGTCCAAGCCGACGAACGCGCCACCGCAGATAAAGAGGATGTTGGTGGTGTCAACCGGAGTGAATTCCTGGTGCGGGTGCTTGCGTCCACCCTGGGGAGGCACATTGGCAATCGTACCTTCGAGGATCTTCAAAAGTGCCTGTTGAACACCTTCACCCGATACATCGCGAGTGATCGAGGGATTCTCGTCTTTGCGCCCGATCTTATCTACTTCATCGATGTAGATGATTCCGGTTTGTGCCCGGCCTACATCGCCATCAGCGGCCTGCAACAGCTTCAGAATAATGTTTTCAACATCTTCGCCGACGTATCCGGCTTCGGTCAGAGTCGTTGCGTCCACAATCGCGAACGGCACATCTAGCATGCGCGCGAGGGTTTGCGCCAT
This sequence comes from Acidobacteriota bacterium, assembly GCA_003225515.1. Classification (GTDB taxonomy): domain Bacteria; phylum Acidobacteriota; class Terriglobia; order Terriglobales; family Acidobacteriaceae; genus Sulfotelmatobacter. The sequence continues at coordinate 1,337 of QIAK01000446.1, forward strand.
CAGGGTTTTTCCTGTCCCTGTGGGGCCGATCAGCATGATGTTCGATTTTGCGAGCTCGATGCCGTCGCCGGTGCGCTGACGGTTCATGTAAATGCGCTTGTAATGGTTGTAGACCGCTACTGCGAGCTTCTTCTTGGTCTGTTCCTGCCCAATCACGTACTCGTCGAGGAAGGTCTTGACCTCTTGTGGCTTTGGAAGTTGGTTTGGAGTGGTCTCTGCCGGGGTCGCCGCGCGGTCATCTTCCAGAATGGAATTACAAACTGCCACGCACTCGTCGCAAATATAGGCTCGCGGATAGTCGCTCGGAGAGGAGATCAGCTTAGCGACAGCGTCCTGCGATTTGTGGCAGAACGAGCAGCGAAGAATTTCTTCAGTTCCGGTCTTGTTTTTCACTCGGCCCCACTCCTTTTAGTTGCCACTTCTGGCTGACTTGTTTCCTCGGCCATCTCCCCGCCAGATCGTGCCGATAACTTTCTGGAAGTACGGTCGGCGAAAGGCCGATCATACAACCTAGCGGGTCTTGTAGATGATATCGTCAATGATTCCGTATTCCTTTGACTGCTGGGCATTCATAATGAAGTCACGCTCGACGTCTTTCTCTACTTTGTCGAGCTTTTGCCCGGTGTGCTTCGACAGCAACTGATTTGTAATGTCGCGCATACGCAAGATTTCGCGCGCATGAATATCAATATCGGTCGCCTGGCCTGACAGTCCACCCATGTGCGGCTGGTGAATCAAAATTCTTGAATTAGGCAACGCTAATCTCTTCTTCGGTTCTCCTGCCGCAAGCAGAGTGGCCGCCATACTGGCTGCCTGACCTATGCATATTGTAGTCACGTCGTTCTTCACATATTGCATTGTGTCGTAAATTGCCATACCCGAAGTAATCGACCCTCCGGGAGAATTTATATACAGCTGAATGTCTTTTTCAGGATCTTCCTGGGCGAGAAACAGCATTTGCGCGATGACCAGATTTGCGACGTTGTCGTCGATTGGCGTTCCGATAAAAATGATGTTGTCTCGCAACAGCCGCGAGTAAATGTCGTAAGCCCGCTCGCCCCGGCCGGTTTGTTCGATGACCATGGGGACCAGCATCATACGTGCGTCTTTCTCACTCACTTCTCACACTCCTGCCCGGAAATTCCGGGATGTGGGGGATTGAATCGCTCTGTCAAGCAGATTGACGATACAGGAAATCGAGGGCCTTTTCGTTGCGGATCCTGTCCCGGATTCTATCGAGCGCTCCATCACGTGTCAAACGTGCGCGAATCGCATCCGG
>QIAK01000447.1:0-3239 GCA_003225515.1 Acidobacteriota bacterium
GGCGGAGGCATCAAAATTGACCCGCGGAACAATCAGTAACACCGGCTGAAATCCAAGCCGGTAAGCATGGTGGCAGAAGAAACCGCAAATCTGGCAGGAAGCACTGCCGACACCCGACCCGCAAAAACCCTAGCGTATTCTGTCTGTCGCCTAGACGGTCATTGCTTGATTGCGAACCGGGGATTGCTAAGCCGTGGTCCCGAAAGCGGATCCCTCTGCCCCAGGCCGTGGAAGAGCCCGACCTGACCGGGGTGAGAGTTCGCAGATCCCGAGCGAAGGAATTCAACTTCGACGACGTTGGGTCTCCAGGGGGACATTATTATAGTTGGCAAACGCGCAGGTCGAACACAACTACAGGCAGCTATCCCCTGCAGCAATCGTATAGCGAATAGGACCTTCAGTAGGCCATGGGGCCAACTTCTTTTTCCACTTCGCCCGTTTCCACCATGACGATGGCGTCCCAGGGGCAGCCGTCGAGGAAACAGCCATCAGGGCCCTTGCTGAGACACTTCTTGCATCCGATGCAGAGAAGCGGATCGATCTGAATGCGGCCAAACGGCGGATGATCTTCGTCGGGAACCCAGAACATGCAGTCCTCGACCGGACAATATTCCACGCAGGCAGGTGAGCCGGCGCATCCCGTACAGCACTCGGTGATGACGGCCAACTCTTTCGGCTTCTTCTTCCGTGGCGTGGCGAGGCCTTTGGATCGCGGTTCGAACTTCTGGTCGTCGGGGACCATTCCAACCGCTTTGGTTGCGCCGGGTGCAGGAGGCATGTCGGGGATTATACCTCAAGAGCTGTTAGCTTTTACTCTTAGCTGCTCCCGCCCAAAATGATACTCGTTTGGGAGTTTGTCCGCGGCGACAACCTTTCCACCGGCTCCATTCTGTTATAGTGAACCCCGGTAAAGGAGCACCAAAATGGCTGGCAAGAGTCTGAACCGGGTTCAACTGATCGGCAATCTGGGGAAAGATCCCGAAATCAAATACACACCGCAGGGCACGCCCGTGGCCAAGCTGACCATCGCCACCAACGAGCGTTTCAAGGACAAGGCCGGCGAATGGCAGGACCGCACCGAGTGGCACAACGTGGTGCTGTGGCAGCGGCTGGCCGAGATTGCCGGCGAATATCTGAAAAAGGGCGGCAAGGTCTACATTGAGGGCCGCTTGCAAACGCGATCATGGGACGACAAGACGTCCGGCCAGAAGAAATACATGACCGAAGTGGTGGCCAGCGACCTGATCCTGCTTGGTGGACGCGGCGAGGGCGGTGGCGGAGGCGATTTCGCGGGAAGCTCGCGAGGCGCATCGTCTTCTGCGGGCGGCGGCAACAACTTCGATCAGCGCACGCCCGAACCTGAGCCCGCGAGCGCCGGACCGATCACCGACGAAGATATTCCGTTCTAGGCCTGAGATGACTAAGCACGCTAGTCGCCGTCTCCGGTGTCAGTCGAAACCAATTCCAGGCTTTGCAGCAGCGGACTTGTGTCGGCAACAAACTCCACGTGTCCGCATCGCGGGCACGACAGTATCGCATGACCGGAGTTCGCTGGAGCCAGGCTGACGCGCATCAACTGATAGCGTTGCAACTTCTGTTCGCAGCGCAAACAACAAACCGTTTTCTGATAAGGATCTGTAGAGACCCCGCCGGGGGCCTCGATGGCTGGTTTCATACATCCTCGAGTGCAGGAATTCTGGAACAGCGCAAAACCAGGCTGCCCCAGTTTTAGTGCAACGAGTCTAGCACGCCCAATCGGCAATCGGCGCAGTTAACTAGTGCGTAGAGAGTGTCTGGCTAACGCTAAAAACAAATTCTATTGCGATCAGATTCAGATTCGAACTCTGGTCGCAATGGAATCGGCAAGCCGCCGGTGAGAGGCGGCAACAAATTCTCAGGGATGCAGGAACCACGGCTTCGTCGTATCGTCCGTCTTCAAGAAGTTCAGAAGCTGTCCCGCTACTTTCAAATCGCCTGAAGGCGAAGATGGGTGCGTACCATCGGACTGCAAATCCTGGCACGTCCAAATCCATCCGTCACTGCGCGGAAGCATTCCATTAGCCCAGTAGTACGGCCCGAAAGACATCCACGGCGCCTTTACCACTCCTAGCGCAGAATTGTAGTTCAGGTTGGCATTGCCGTTCAGTTGGTCCGCTATGGCGTTCTTCTCGGCAAATCCAGCTTCGTAGGCGTACGGTTCAGGATTGATCGTCTTCACGCCGTTCGAATATCCCGCATAGATGCGACTGGAAAAATACGCCAGCACCGAGTTCGGGAAGAGCATGTGAATGTTATTCATGATCGTCTCGTAATCGGTCTGCATGCCGCTCATATCGCCGGGAAAGCTTCCCTTTGCGATGCCGTTGCTGTCTTCGATCCATACGGCAACAACCTGCTTTGCGGTGACTCCCTGATCAGTCAGGTAATTATTGATAATCGTGTTCCAGTAGGAGGACGAGACCGAAGCCAGCAAGTGCGGTGTTGCTGCGCCTTGTGCGCCGTCCACAATCACAAGCGCGGAGTTCTTCGCGGGATCGGCATTCGCCAAGGGAAGAAATGCAGCGAATTCATCGAGCGCAGTCGACTCACCCAGAGCCAGCAGCGCGTACTTCCCAGCTGGATCGTAGTTGCCGTTCGCATCCAGCGGCACGATAGCCTTGGCAATCGCAACCCCATCAGAATCGTGAGAAGCTGGACGGACATTGCTGCCATTGGGATACAGGCCGCCCTCTTCACCCTGATATGTCCCTGTACCCAGATCTGTGATGGGAACAATCGGAGTGGTCGTGTTCGGCACGTTGTACGAAATATTGTTGCAGGCCGAGCCGGTTGCCTTCGCGACAGTCATGGTGAAGAGCTTGGTCACATTTTTACTCTTCGCGTCTTTTACTCCCGCCGTAAACGTGTAATTCCCCGTCGTCACCGTCGGATCAACAGTTCCGCTGATCACGCCCGCACTGGAAAGAGCCAACCCCATGGGCAAGGTCGATCCTGGCTTGAGGCTGAAGGTGTACGGCTGAGTTCCGGACGCAGCGAATAAATTGGCCTGATACGCCGCGCCCTGAGTAGCCGCCGGCAGCGTAGGTATATTGAGTAACGCTAACGCGGTGGCAATCGATCCGTTGCCGCTTAAATCCACGACTCTCGTCGGAATCTGATTGAAGTTCAGTCCGAGGACTCCGGTTTCCGATGTTACGTGCGTCGGACTGTAGCTCATGCTGATGGTTGCGCTGGCCCCG
>QIAK01000447.1:3254-5692 GCA_003225515.1 Acidobacteriota bacterium
ACTGAGCAGCTTTATGGCGGCCGTGCCGGTATTTGAAATCGTGACCAGCTGGGTTGCGCTTGCGGTGCCCTCAGTCTGATTGGGGAAGCTCAACGAAGTAGGACTCACATTCACAACCGCTTTCGTTGCCAAACCCGTTCCTGTCAGAGGAACGGCCAGCGAACTTCCCGCTTGCTGCGTCACCGTGTAGGTGCAACTGAATGCCTTGGCCACATCCGGAGCAAACAACATGGAGAAGCTGGCCGTCTTCCCCGCTGGAACTGTGATCGGAGTCGTACCCGATGCCAACTGGAACTCCGGACACGATGATGTAATCGCGGTTAGCGTCGTACTCGTGGTGCCAATATTAGTGATCGTAAGATTCTTTGTGGCTGACTGGAAGCCGAGATAAGTACTGGTAAATGCTAATGAACTCGGATTCGCCGTGATCTGGGCTGAGGCGGCAAGCAACAGAAGCGCGCTAACGAAGAAGCACTTGGTAACACCATAACTGATGCGACGCATCACACCACCCATGAGACGATCCTCCGGAGAATACAGCCTGACTCTTAGCACGACCAACAAATCACATTCTCCCACCACGCAAAGAAATCCACTCTAGCGCAGAGAAAGTTGATCGTTTGAATTTGAATGCGTACCACTCAGGGCGATGAATTTCATCACCTAGCAGTCCAGGGAAGTAATTATTGGGGGATTCAGCGAACTGGGGGTCCGTCTCCGAACAGGAGAGACACCGTTCTGCATTCTTAGCTGCCCCTATTGGAGTGTCAAGGATGAAAGTTCTTGCACAGAACCCGGAGGCCGCCGCTAGGCGACTTGGCTTTCGCCCTCAACGAGGTTAATTGGCGGCGTAGCGGGACGGGCCACCGCTTTTTCCGGCGCACTCGCCATAAACTCCTTCGGACAAATCAAACTTAGAACCGGTGTTGTCATGAAGGTCGTGACAAGCGCCATGATCACCATCATTGAGAACAATGCAGGCGAGATGACGCCAATATCGAGTCCGATATTGAGGATGACCAATTCCATCAGGCCGCGCGTGTTCATCAATGTGCCCAGTCCAGCAGCCTCGCGCAGCGGGATTCCGGTTAGCCACGAAGCTAACGTGGAACCTCCTAACTTGCCCATGGTTGCGACCAGAATGATGAGGCCGCAGTACATCCACATCTCCGGACCTTTTACCAGGCCTATATTGGTGCGCAATCCGGTGAACGCGAAGAACAGCGGCAACAACAGCGTCACGGTAATGGTCTCGAAGCGATCGAGCACATATCTCACAAAATGCCGCTGCTTTGGCATAATGGCGCCCATCAGGAAAGCCCCAAACAGAAGATGGATTCCGAGATATTCGGTGCAGAGAGCCGCCACCAGGACTAGCAATAACATGAGCGCCATCAGGTTCTCACTGATCGCGCCCTGTGCTTTATAAACCCGTTCGTAGCCGCGCAACAGCCGCCTGACGCCGTAGATCATGATCAGGCCAAATGCCATGATTCCACCGATAGTCACCCAGATTGACGTCGCGGAATGTGCCGAGCGGATCAGCACCACGATGTATGCGAGGATGCACCAACCCGTTACATCGTCAACCGCCGCGCAGGCAATCGCAACCGTGCCCAGGCGGCTGCTCAGCAGGTTTCGCTCTGCGAGAATCCGTGCCAATACAGGGAAAGCGGTGATGCTCATTGCCGCTCCCATAAACAATGCAAAGTTGGTGAAGGTGACGCTGTCGTCGGACAACCGCGGATATAAATAAAGCGCCAGGAATGCGGCCAGAACGAACGGAGCCGTAATGCTCACATGGCTGGTCAGCACTGCCGCGTGACCTTGTTTCTTGAGTTCCCTGGGATTGATTCCCAATCCCACCAGGAACATGAATACCACCACGCCGACCTGGCTTAACGCGTTTAGAAATCCGAGGCTTGGGGCAGGAAACAGATAAGCCGAGAAATGAGGCGCTACCCAGCCCAGCAGGGATGGGCCCAGTGCAATGCCGGCAAACATTTCACCGACCACACGCGGCTGCCGCATTTTCCGAAACAATTCCCCGACCACCCGGCACACCGCGAGCACCACGGCAATTTGTAGGACGAGCGTAAACAGGTTCGGCATTAGTGCGCCCCCTCACCGGTTGCGCGCGCTTGCCTCGCAGCATGAAATTCCAGCGGGGTACACGACTGGCAATTATTCACCGCCAACTGCCCGCTCAATGATTTCGGTTCTGTCGTGGGATCGACGGTGGCCGTCAGGGTGAGTGTCTGATCGCCGCAACCAGGCGCGCGGGAAGAATCGCGCGCGGGAAGAATTGAGGACTTAAGAGACTTGCCTTCCAGCACTCCAAAGGCAACCGTCTTCGAGGCATTATTGAAGGTGATCACCAGGTTCTTGCCCGATTGTGAGATTACGGCGGAAGCATTCGAAAAAGATGATAGGACCTG
>QIAK01000394.1:0-3201 GCA_003225515.1 Acidobacteriota bacterium
TGCTTGACAGAAGTTCGGGCTCAGACTCTGGTTCCTCTTTCACCTGGTCCGTGCTTAAGAGCAGATCCACATATCAAAGCCCCAGCAATGGTCGGTTGGGCGGAAACCTTGCGACTCCAGCTGATCAGCCAGGAACGCTCGGTTGGCCTACTACGGGTGGTGAAGAAAAGCGCCAGGGAGACCACTAGAAGGAGCAGCTCAAAGAACTCAATCATAGATTCGGAAGAATCTGTAACTCCGTTTTGGGCGTCACTCGCTTCCTTGTCTTGAACTCTGCCTGTTTTTCAACGCTTCTCGTAAAAGGTCACACGCGTGAGCATGCCCCTTCTCGCCACGGTCGCAGGCCTTATCCTGCGCCGTTTGCCCGTATTTGTCCTTGACCGTGGGGTCAGCACCCGCACGGAGCAGTTTCCCTGTGGCAACCCAATTGCCCTCGGCGGCGGCGTTCATGAGAGCAGTGAAATTGTCTAGACTCTTGGTGTTCGGATCAGCCCCAGCATCCAGCAATAACTGCACCATCTTTCCATCGAGGCCCGTCTGGGAGGCTGCCATCAATGCAGTCTCTCCCTGAATGTCTGCCACGTTCACCGGTACATGGCGATCGAGCAGTTCTTTAGCGAGGCCGAGGTTGCCCTGAAAGGCTGTGGACATGAGGGCGGAGTCTCCCACAGGGCCTGTGAACTTCGGGTCGGCTCCTGCCGCAAGAAGCTCCTCCGCAAAATCCATATAGCCGGTACGGATAGCCTGGACGAGAGGAGTCATTCCGTAGGTGTCCCAAACGTTAGTCTGTGCGCCGGAACGAAGGATTCTGCGAGCCGTATCCAAATCTCCCTGACGCATAGCTTGGTTCATTGCAACGTTGCTCGGCTCCGATTGGCTTTGCGGCGAAGCAACTGGGACCCAAAACAGAGACAGAACGAGGGCGAGCCACCGCTGTGCCGCCTTTAGTCGACCCATAAATTCGCTCCAAAGTTGCCCAATATCGTGACGCTTCCTTAATTGGCTCGATTTACAATCTTAGCTGCCCGGCGGCGGGTCATGGTTTCTGCTCGACCTCTGCCCTCCTCGTCCAGAAATAGATTGCGAAGATGGCAGTGGCTATTGCCAGAGCAGCGCCGAACTCTGTCGTGTACCAAAGCGTCTTGCCCGTGTCGCGCATCAGGTTGTCGAAGACGGTCTGTACGAAAAGATTGTGGCTGGCGTGTAGTAGCGCCGCCGACCACAAACTGCCTGACTTCAAGCGCAGCCACGCGAACATGAAGCTCGTCGAAACAATCATTACGGTGAAGCAACCCAACGCGTACCAGCGATTGGTTCCAGAGTTGTAGTCGGCGAATAGCAACAGCGGACTATGCCAAGCGGCCCAGATGATGCCGCTCAGCAGGCTTAGCTTCGTGTAAGACATCTGCTTCGCCAACTCGGGCACGAGAAAGCCGCGCCAGCCGATTTCTTCTCCGAGAGCAGTTGCCATGCCGCGAATCATCTGGGCTGTAGCTGTAAACACCAGCCACAGTGCGAACGCCCCCCAAGGTGAAATTCGGGGCAATCCGAAACGCTGCGCAACCTGGCCCACTAATTCCTGATTCCAGCCGCCCAGCCGCAAGGCCCATACGCCGCCGTACGCGATGGCTGTGTAAGCCAGCGGAACGAAGTACGCCGCAGCTATGTACTTCCATTCCGGCCAGCGCCAGGCCAGCGCTCGGACGTCACGGCCCAGCACGCGGCAACTTGCCATCGCCGCCAGTGCTGGACACCACATGATGGACACGATCATCATCCCAAAGCCCATTCCAAGATGGCCAGACCAGATGATGAGGGACCAGATCACGGAGCTGAACAGCAGGGTGAACAGCAAGTAAACAACAGTCGCTCTCTGAGGAGTATCACGCATTCGTTAGGGCGCGACAGCGCGGATTCACTTCAAGAACACAGATTCGACGGCACAGATATGAGTCGGTTAGCGGCTGATCGCCGCCCGCCTCTGCTGCACTCGGAATGGTCTTCTTAGCCGCTGATTTTGCACGTTAGCAGAGTTATACAGGTGCGTCCAGCCTGCCTGAATCCTCGATCACGCAAGCTATAGAGGAACTCGTTAGGCCGCCAGTAATTTCCTGATTGCTGGCGGCGATGTACTTGTGGACCCCATTCGGTTGTAATCCCGCTGACGCTTCTTAGTGTGCAGCACGGCTCACGGCTGGCAAATTCAAAAAACACTAGCGATATGGGTCTGATGTTCCCGCCCTTGCAAGAGCGCAAGGGTGGGGCACCCTCGGTCGCTGGTAGCGTCCAGCATAAATCGTGATGGCATTCAGAAATGAAAGTGCGATATTTGGCCCTAAATTCCGCAAAAAGCTTGCTTGTGCTCCCGTTGAGTCTTAGAATTCCGCCAGTCCCAAAATCCAAATCTTTCCGCGTTTCTGTCCCTGACTAGCTAGATTGCCATGCAGTAGGCGCGGTTCCCGAGGGGGAATCCATGCGAACACTTTTGGTTCGTCTGCTCACCGTTGTGTCCACTAGTTTCTTGACTTGCGTTTTCGCGGCCGCTGCTAACGGTCCGCAGACTTCGTGGAACGTATTTACACTGCCCAATCCTCAGGTGACGCCGAGCTGGCGGACCTACGCGCCTTCGACCTGCCAATCTGATCCTGACGGCTGCGCCAACGACAATCGTTTCTGGGAACAGTGGGATTTCAGTAATTTCCAGAGTGCCATTGACTCCTCGTTCGCAGCGGTGAATTCCATTGGAAACTATCAGAGTGTGATGATGATTTTGCCTTTGGGAGACACGTCCACCTATTGGAACAATATTCAGATCATGTATAACTCCGCCACCGCGCATGGAGTGCAGCTGCAGACCGTGGTATTTCCGAAATGGAAGTACGGCGGGGAGTTTTCCTACCTCTATACCACCGGTGCTCCCTCAGGATGCCATCTGGCGTCGGGCACGACTACTGCAGTGGCGTATCAAGCATTGCAGAACCTGATGGGGTTCGTGCAGACACTGAGCGGATCTTGCAAGTCCGGCTCTTACAACCGGCAGGTTGCGGTGTGGTATGGCTGGAGCGATTTTTCACCGGGCTATACGACTTTGAAGAATTTCTGGCAGTCTTTGCCGACCAAGGCGGCATCGAGCGGGTGCAATATGCGGGCTTCCTACATCACCTGGCTTGACACGCCTTATTCGGCGACTTCGGAAGTGCA
>QIAK01000394.1:3333-3777 GCA_003225515.1 Acidobacteriota bacterium
CGGCAATTGGAAGACGGCGGCTCAACCGGCCCGGCTGGGTGCCTGGAATTTTTACGATCCGGATCTCGGCAGCTCTGAACTTTATCGCTCTTACATCAATGGGTCGATGGCGGTGATCGGTTCGATTTGCACTTATTGACGGGATTCCCGATCTATGACTCCTTTGTGTTAGCGTCTGTGGCAGAGGAGGCATTCCAATGAAAGCCGTCCGCATTCATGAATTCGGTGGGCCTGAAGTCCTGAGGTACGAGGATGTTCCCGACCCGCAGCCGCGCAAAGATCAGGTGCTGGTGCGGGTGAAGGCCTGCTCGCTCAACCATCTCGATGTGTGGGTGCGCAAAGGATTGCCGGGCGTGAAACTGCCGCACATTCTGGGCAGCGACATTGCGGGCGAGGTGGTCGAGACCGGCGAGTACGTCACCGGATTCAGCATTGGCCAGCGCG
>QIAK01000395.1:0-3479 GCA_003225515.1 Acidobacteriota bacterium
AGAAAGTTCCTGGGAGATCTCATGGCGATAAAAGTTCGAGTGCTGCTTAGTTCAGTTTTGTTTCTGAGCACGATGGTGCTGATGAGTTGCGCGGGCCACTATACCTGCGACGTGACTTTCGGAAGCTCCACGTGCACGCCTTCGGGCCCTGGCATTAACCAGGGTGGCGGGGGCAACACGATCACCCAGACGGCTTTTGAGTATTTCAGTGATGACCTCAGCACTGTCCAGATGGCGGCGGCTGGGTTGAATGTGGGGAACGACCAGGCGTTTCTGCCGATTTCCAGTTTTGTGTCTCCACCGCTACCTGTAGGGTCGAGCAACTTCCAAGACGGCGGAATGGTTGTGGTGGGCAAGAAATTTCTTTACGCTGCGTACTCGAATAACACGGTCTATGGCTTTTCAATCGATGGGTCGACGGCGGCCTTGGTACCGGTCAGCAGCCAGAGCCCCTATACAGTTCCGATACCGACGGCGATGGCGGTCGATCCGGCGGGTAACTTCTTGTTTGTGGGCGGCTCCACAGGAATTTCAGTGTTCAGGGTGAACTCGGATGGGACCTTAACAGCGGTGGCGGGATCACCGTTTTCGACCACGAGTTCCCCATCGCAGATGACCACGGATGGTGTCGGTAAATACCTGTATGCAGTCGAAACCTCCGGCATTGTTGCCTATTCTTACGATGCCACCAGCGGGTTGCTGACGCCGGTGACGGGCGGACCGTTTCAAACCATGGCGCAGGTCTCGGGCGAGAGTACCGGCAAGTACATTATTGGAATCACAGCACAAGACGGTGCGACCAGCACGGCCGACAGCCATGTTTATGTATTCAGCATTACGGCCGGGACCGGAGCTCTTACTGGCCCGACCGCGTTTATCACGGCTTTCCCTCCGGTGAATATGGCGGTGAGTCCAACTGCGGCGTTTGTATACACTTTCGAAGAAGACTTTTTGACCGGCATTGCGAACACAGACCCGATGGAGGGTTTTAAGCTCAGCAGTACGGGCGAGCTGACCGCTCTGGCGGGACTGTCGCCGTTCACGAGTTTGATAGCGAGCGGCGGAAAATTTGACCAGAGCGGGCAATACCTCTTCGTTAAGGCCCTTGTGTCGGGCAATTTCGGCAGAGGCGTTTATAGCGCAAACACGAGCACTGGAGCTTTGACCAGCACGCTACCTATACTGGGCCCCGGCAGCGACAACTTCGTGGTGACCGACGCACCGTAGCCGGCACCTGCAGCAGTAACACTTTAGAGACTCGCATGTACTGCGGGTCTCTTTTCGTTTCTACTGGGAGCGGTACAATAAGGGCATCCGTAGGGCGTTTGCGCTGCCACAGAATTCAGCATCGTGCATCTCGACTTGGGGCCAGAGAGGGCGATACAAACCTTTTGGCTGGTCCTGACGTCTGAGTGAGGGAGGGGTGGTTCCGTCCGTAGCGCAATCCGGCGGTTGAAAGCCATGAAATCGTGACAATCAGAATCAAAATTCCGAAGGCAAGCGGCGGAGAACCGGGCAAGAGGATCCCCGGGCTGCCGCGCGATCCGGTACTGCGGGCGGCGCTGGTCGCGTTTGTGATCCTGGCGGTATCGGCCACCATTTTATTTTCCTATTTCTATATCAAGTACGACAGGGTCATTGAGAAGCGCTTCCGGACTCCGGTGTTCGCCAATGCGGCGAAAATCTACGCGCTGCCCAAGGTGGTGCGAAACGGCGAGCAGATTCAAGCGAAGGAAATCGCGACGGAACTGCGACGCGCTGGATACGCCGATAAGGAAGACGAATCGAAGCTGGGAAGTTTCCGGCTATTGAAGGATGGAATCGAGATTAGTCCGGGACCGGAGTCCTATCATAGTCCGGAGCCGGCGATGATCAGTATTCACGACGGGCAAGTCGACCAGATCACGAGCAAAGGCAACGATCTTTCCGCGTACGAACTGGAGCCGCAATTAGTGACGGCGCTATTCGATGCGGAACAGCGGTCGAAGCGTGAACTGGTGAAGTACAACGACATACCTCCGGTGATGGTGCAGGCGGTGCTGGCGATTGAGGACCGGCGATTTTTTGAGCACAGCGGGGTGAATTTTCTGCGCACCGCGGAAGCTGTTTATGGCGACATTGTGCATCAGCGCCGGGAGCAGGGCGGGTCCACTCTTACGCAGCAACTGGCGCGCGGGTTTTTCCTGACTCCAGAGAAGACGATCAAGCGCAAGCTGACTGAGATGCTGATCGCGGAGGAACTCGAACAGAAATTCAGCAAGCAGCAGATTTTTGAGTTCTACGCGAACTGGGTGGACCTGGGGCAGCGTGGATCGTTTGCGATCAGCGGTTTCGCCGAGGCGTCGAAGGCATATTTCAATAAGGAGCTGAAAGACATTACGCTGCCCGAAGCGGCGTTGCTGGCGGGTTTAATCCAGCGGCCCAGTTATCTGTCGCCCTACCGGCATCCCGAGCGCGCGCTGGATCGGCGGAACCTGGTGCTGGAATCGATGGTGGAGACGCACTCGATTACGCGCGAGCAGGCGGACAAAGCCAAAGCTGTGCCGCTGAAGCTGGCGCCGCCCAATGTGGAGGCCAGCGACGCGCCGTACTTTGTAGACAGTTCAATGAGAACGAATTGAATGACCAGTCCTATCGTATCTATACGACGCTGGATACCGATCTGCAGAAGGCCGCGGCACAGGCGGTCGAGTCAGGCATCAAGCTGGTGGATGAGCAGGTGAAGAAGCTGCGGACCAAGCGGGTGAAGGTGGGCAAGAAGTTCGAGACGAAGGTAATGCCGGGTCCGCAGGCGCAGGTCGCACTGGTGGTGCTCGATCCGCACACGGGCGCGGTGCTGGCGCTGGTGGGAGGACGCGACTACGGCTGGAGCCAGTTAAATCATGCGGTGGCAAAGAGGCCCACGGGATCGATTTTCAAACCGTTTGTATACGCGACGGCAATGAATAGCGCACTGGATGGTTCGCCGACCGTGCTGACGCCGGCGTCGGTGGTTACAGATGCGCCGTCGAGCTTCGCCTACGGCGACCAGATTTACGAGCCGCGAAATTACAAAGAGGAATATCACGGTGACGTTTCGCTGCGCTACGCGCTGGCGATGTCGCTGAATAATGCGACGGTGAAAGTCGCCGAGGAAGTGGGCTACGACAAGGTCGCGGACCTGGCGCGGGCGGCGGGGATTGCGTCAGTGAAAGCGACTCCGGCAATGGCTCTGGGCTCGTATGACGCCTCGCCACTTGATATGACGGGGGCGTACACGACCTTTGCGAACAACGGAATTCGGCTGTCTCCAATCCTGCTGCGCTCGGTGCGCAATGGAAAAGGGGACGTGATTGCAAACTACACGACGGACCAGCGGCAGGTACTGGATCCTCGGATTGCGTACGTCATGACGAACATGATGGAAGGTGTGATCAATAACGGGCTGGGATTTTCGGCGGTACGCGGGCGCGGGTTTACTCCTCCGGCGGCGGGGAAGA
>QIAK01000395.1:3521-7087 GCA_003225515.1 Acidobacteriota bacterium
GGTGGGATACGACGATTACAGCGATCTTCGATTGGCCGGCGGCGTGACCGCGGCGCCCATCTGGGCGGAGTTCATGAAGAAGGCGTCGGCTTTGCCGCAGTACGCCGATATGAAACCTTTCCAGCAGCCGACCGGGGTGGTGGATGTGCAATTGGACAAGGCCACCAACCGGTTGGCGACCCCGACCTGCCCGGACGACTATGTTTCCGCATTCGTCTCTGGGACCGAGCCGCACGATACCTGCGACGCCCAAGAGGGAATGAAGGGGTTCTTCTCCCGCATGTTTGGAGGCGGGGAGAAGCCGGCACAGCCACAGCAGGCCCAGGCGGCGAATCCCCAGGACCCGAATCATCCTCAGGACCCTAAGAAAAAGAAGGGGTTATTCGGCAAGATTGCAGGAATTTTTAAGGATGACAAAAGCTCTGCTCCGGTGTCTAAACCTACGGACAGCGGGCAAAGTACGCCACCGCAGTAGCCTGATAAAGACTTGAGCGAAACTTTCGCCGCCTGCCCAAAATTGTGTCAGAATGGGCGTAACAGCTGGGGGTGGTCCATGACGTCCTGCCCGCGAGTTTTGCTGGTTCCGGTTTCTTTCCTCATCATTTGCATTTGCGTCTCTGTGGCGCCGACTGCGGCACGGGGACAGGGTTCGCGCTCCGAACAAGTGCAGATCAAGCCGCCACTGCTGCGGACGATCGATCCTCCGGCTGCGGATGCCACTGCGGCCGATCTGGAGGACCGGGCGGAGCAATTGCGCGCCCAGAAACTTTATCTCGACGCGCTGGATTACTATCGCGCCGCGCTGGCCAAGAAACCGAACTCTGCGAGTTTGCTGAACAAAATCGGAATCACCAACCTGATGATGCAGCGCAATCATGAGGCGAAGAGATGGTTTGATCAATCCCTTAAAGCCGACCGCAAGTTTGCGGATGCCTATAACAATCGCGGAGTGGCGCTCTATGAGGAAAAGAAATACGGCGCGGCAATAAAAGAGTATCGCCGGGCGATCGCAATCGATGGCCAGTCCGCGTCGTTTTACAGCAATCTGGGAGCGGCCCTTTTCGCGAAGAAAGAATTTGAACCAGCGGTGCGCGCGTATGGACGCGCCGTGGAACTCGATCCTGATGTGTTTGAGCGAACCTCGCGCGGGGGAGTACAGGCGCAATTGCCGAGCCCGGGAGATCGCGCGCGCTACGACTTCACCGTGGCAAAGCTCTATGCCAAGATGGGCTATGCGGACCGTTCGCTGGAGTATCTGAAAAAGGCGCTCGAGGCGGGCTACAAGGATTTCAACAACGTGTATAAAGATTCGGAGTTCGCCGAACTGCGAAAAGATAAACGTTTTGCGGAGCTAATGGCGTCGAAACCGATTGCGCTGACCGACTAAGAATTTCAAAGCTTGACTGGGAAGGTCGGGCAATCTCACGGAATCTCCCGAAGAACGTCTAAGGGGAGAGGACTAAATCCACAATGCTGCTTAAGCCCCGCTTGTTCTGCCTTTCCTCTGTTCTGTTGCTCATGCTTTCAGTTGCGCCCTCATTCTGCGAAGACGCATGGATGTTCCGTGGGAATCCGCAGCATAGCGGGGTGTACGCGGCGTCAGGAGTGGCGAAATTCAGCAGTCTGAAATGGAAGTTTCACACCGGAGGAATGGTGATTGGCTCTCCCGCGCTCGCGGAGGGAAAAGTTTATTTCGGCAGCACAGATGGGCAGGTCTATGCCTTAGACGCTGAATCGGGCGCGCAGCAATGGAAATTCGACGTCAAAAGCCGGGTGCCCTCGTCTCCAGCGGTGTGGGACAAGATGGTTTACTTCGGAGCATACGACGGATATTTCTATGCAGTGGACGCTTCTACGGGAACACTGAAATGGAAATTCCAGACGGGAGGAGAACGGCGATTCGCGGGTTCGCACCTGCATGGCGTGCAGCCGGCGGCGGAGACGATGCCCGATCCGTTTGACTGTTATCTTTCGTCCCCCGTGGTCTGGCAAGGAGCGGTTTACTTCGGCAGTGGTGATGGGAACGTGTATTCGCTGAACGCCACTACGGGAGCGCTGAATTGGAAATTCAAAACCGGGGATGTAGTGCATGCGTCGCCCGCGATCGCGGACGGCACGGTGTTCGTGGGCAGCTGGGACAGTTATTTTTATGCAATCGATGCCTCGACGGGTCGGGAGCGGTGGCGGTTCAAGACGGGTGAGGATGCGGATACGCACAATCAAGTTGGGATTCAGTCGTCCGCGGCAGTGGTGGATGGAATGATTTATTTCGGATGCCGCGATTCGCATCTGTACGCACTTGATGCGAAAAGTGGGGAGAAGAAGTGGGCGTTTTCTGGCAACGGTTCGTGGGTGGTGGCGTCCCCGGCGGTGAGAGAGGGCAAAGTTTATTTTGCAACCTCGGATACGAGCCTGGTAGATGAAGTGGATGCCAGGTCGGGCGCGGTGCTGCGTTCGCTGGGATTGAATCATTGGTATTTGTATTCGTCGCCTGCAATCGCGGGCAACACGCTATATGTCGGGTCGACTCAGGGAAAGCTGGTCGCGGTGGATCTTGCGCAATTCAAGCCGGCGTGGACGTTTGAAACCGATGGCATGAAAACCAACGGGCCCGCCTACACGAAAGCGGATGGAAGTCCTGATCAGGAAGCAATTTACCGATCCGATTTCTACGACGATATGGTCGGGGGGGTGGGCCGGGTGATGAGTATGGGAGCGATTATCTCGTCGCCGGTGGTTGTGGACAGCGTGGTTTATGTGGGAAGCGCGGATGGAAACCTCTACGCGTTGCGGTAGAGGGGTGGAGTTGAAAAGAGGGCCGAAGTTTTACAAAGTTTTACAAAATTAGACGGAACTTTGTCGCGTGCGGGTGTTTAATTTTTCTACATACTCCTGAAAACAACAGGGTGAGTAGGGAGAAAACGGTAGCCCATCGGATGCTGACCCGAGCACGCCCCAAGCAAGCATCCGGTGGGTTTTTTATTAGCTGTCAGCTCTCAGCCGTCAGCTTTCAGCCAAAGCGCTTCCTACACTCTCTCGACCGGATCTCTTCCATTTGCCATTCGCCTTCAGAATGAACTCGACAGCATCGCGCAAAGCGCCCTCGCCGCCGTCATGCGGAGTGCTGTAGTGCGCTTCTTTCTTCACTTCGGCGCGGGCATTCTTCACGGCGATAGCGAGGCCTCCGGCGCGCATGGCAGGCAGGTCGACGATGTCGTCACCAATGAAGGCCACTTCATCTAATTTCACACCCGCTTCTCTCGCGATCTCTTCGAGCGCTACGCCTTTATCTTGCGTTCCCTGGTGGACGAACTCGAGTTTCAGATCGCGAGCGCGGAGGGCAACGGTTTCGGAGAACCGTCTGGTGATCAGGCCGGTACGAAGGCCCGCGACGCGAGCGAGTGAAACGGCGACACCATCATGGGCATGAAATCCTTTGAATTCGATGGAGCCGGGGGCGCTGAGTTGTTTCGACTGCTCGGGATTTTGCTGAAAATCTTTGCGGCCGGGAAGAAAAAACAGTTTTCCGTCGGTAAGTACGCCGTCGACGTCGAAGAGGAGGAGTT
>QIAK01000396.1:0-2811 GCA_003225515.1 Acidobacteriota bacterium
GTTCTGCCATCCCGCGCCCGCCGGATCGCGCTTCAATTCCTCCGATCGCGGCGCTTGGTACGCGGGTTTCGAGTTGCAGACCTCGCAGGCAGAAATTGTTTATCACCGGCAATTGTGGCTGAGAGAAACTGCGTGGGAGGAGGAAGACAGCGCCGATTACCTGGACTACCTCGCGGATTTTCGCGCGGACTTCCACGATCTTCGCGCAACGACGGAATTTGCCGAGTGTCTGTCGCCCACGAGCTACGCGGCATCGCAAGCGCTCGCAGGTCAGTTGCTCGAACTGGGCTCGGCCGGAATCGTTTATCCCAGTGTGCGCCGCGCTCGCGGAACCTGCCTCGCCTGCTTTCGCCCAGTCCTGGTAACCAACGTCCAAGATTCGCGAACGCCCCCAACGATTCGCCGGGCGTGAGCGAAAAGGCCTGCGTCACTCTCGCATTCGATGTCCGAACAGGGGGACACGTACGTACGTAACGGGCATGTTCTCGCAAGTTGTGTCAGTTTGGAGTGAGTGGCGAGAATCGACCAAAGCGATTACATCGACTGGGATAAAGGCCGCGAGGGCTACGTCCAGACCCGCGACAAGTTCATTCCTGTCGTCGACTTGAAGAAGCCTGCCCGGAATGCTGGCGGACCCAATCAGCTACAAAGCATTCGCCGGGAAGAGCGCATGGCCTGCCTGGTGGCGGCTGCGGGAACCATCTGGGCTGTGTACGTTGGCACCCACGATTACGACAGTCTATGGCGCATGCAGATCATGCCGCCAGGTCCTGTCGAGGTTTGCGCGCTAGGGATTTTGGCCTGGCTCCATGCCAAGTGGCGGCGCTCCAGCTGGGCTGGTTAAAGCGCAAGCTAGAACTCAACTCCTCTAACTCTTTCCGAAGGGATCCTCCAACGACAAAGGCTTTGGCGTAAACAACTCCGCGCCATTCTCCGTGATGTGCATATCGTCTTCGATGCGAACCCCGAATTCGCCGCGAATATAGATTCCCGGCTCGTTGCTGGTAGTCATGTTCGCCTGCAATCTGGTTGCATTGCCGCGGACCAGGTAGGGCCACTCGTGCCCGTCCATGCCCAGACCGTGGCCGAGACGGTGGGTGAAGTATTTGTAGTCAGGGCCATAACCTGATTCGGTAACGACTTTGCGTGCGGCCGCATCGACGGAGCCGCACTCCGCCCCGGGACGCGCCGCGGCCAGCGCAGCCGATTGCGCGCGCAACACAGTGTCGAACACGCTATTCATTTTGCTGGAGGCCTTGCCCAGCACATAGGTGCGTGTGATGTCTGACTGGTATCCCTCGACGGTACATCCGCCATCCATGAGAACGATCGTGCCTTCATGCACGACCTGGGGTGTTACCGAGCCATGAGGAAAAGCGGAGAACTCTCCTACCTGCACGTCCGCGCTTCCGGTGAATCCAAGCTGATGGTGGGCTTTCTCTACCAGCGATTCCAACTGCGCCTGCGTCATCCCCTCTTGGACTGCGCGATACGCCGCCTCGTAGGCTGTGAGCGTGACCTGCGATGCCAATCGCATCAGCGCGATCTCGTGCGCGCTCTTGATCATGCGGCATCCGGCGGTGACTGGTGTCGCACTGGCAATAGTTAATTGAGCGACCTGCGAGATAGCCTGTGCAATGCCTTCGGCAAAAACAAAGCGCACCGTCTCTTCCAGTCCCAGTTTGCCGCTTGCGATGCCGCGGTCTTTCAGTCCCTGCGCGATGCGCTGGTAAGGGTTCTCGTCTTCTTGCCACACGCGGACGTCGGGCTTGTCGCCATCGGGAGCATTGCTGATCTGCTCGCGAGCGCGTCCCTCTTCAAAGCCCGGACAGACATAGAATGCCGCGCCTTTCGCCGGCAGCACCAGGGCGAACGTGCGCTCTCCACCCCACCAGAGAATACCGCTGAAATAGCGCAGCGATGTGCCTTCCATCAACAAGATAGCGTCAAGCCCGTTCTCGCTCATGAGTTGGCGAGCGCGTTCCTGGCGTTGCTGGCGCTCCTCCCGCGTGATCGGAGCGGCCTCGCCTTTTCGCGATTTCAATTTCGCCAGCGATGAGGGAAGGGAAGTCTCTTTAGTATCCGCGGCAGCAGCACCCACCAGAGGCGATGACACCGCCATCGCTGCAGTCACACCGCCTACTTCCAGAAATCGTCGCCGCGAGATCATGAATGCCCTCCAGGGCGTTTGTGACTCTCGTTAGTTTGATCGTCCCCATTACACAGATTTGGGGCCCGGTTGTTTGGGAGGGGCAATTATATTGCCTTCGAGGTCGCCGGAGCATGCCGATCGAAGGACGCGCATCCGGATTTCGCTCGACAAGAATCACTGTAGAGCCGGAGAGATGGGGCGCGCTACCAGATGGTTGAGATAAACGGGGACGGGATGGCCACATGCTTTTTAAATCACGCTGACATCCGCAACGCAGTGCGGCTGGGGCAGAATTTGATGCGAGGCTATCTCCCAAGGCATCTTGTACTTACAACTTTAAAGGTACTTTTATTGGCTGCACGCGTGCCAGTGGTCTTCAAAAACGCGATATGCGCGGGGTCTGGGGTGCTGTTTGCGGGGCCGGAAAGTGCCCTGGCATCGACGATCGATGCATCAGTCAAGGAAAGCATCGCGCACGATCCGATTGCGCTTCCTGAGGTCTGCCAGAGGCTCTCTACGACATTTCAATCACTTACACGAAGGCTCAATGACTTACACCAAGACTCAACAACTTACATGAAAATTGACTTCCGAAATCTGAAATGTTCGATCTGAAATCTGGTTCTGACTTCCGCCTCATTCCAATTCAGCCGCAATGA
>QIAK01000396.1:2891-6072 GCA_003225515.1 Acidobacteriota bacterium
CGCCGTCCGGCCGATTCGTCGACCGAAGTGACATTCCATTCTCCGCAGGAAGCGCACTGGAACCCCGATTCCATCGTAAAAGCATACGCCAAGGTTGAAGACTGCAGAGAGGCCCCACGAAGAAGGACACGGTAGTGGCTCGAGGCGTCATCCCGAAGAGCCCGCGTTTTTTCCAGCGGGCCGAGGGATCTCCCTTTGCACACAGCGTTCTAGACTGAGATCCTTCGCTCCGCCTGAAGGACGGCTACGCTCAGGATGACGCCATCAAGCATCGGACGCCATCGACTGTCGAAGATGCCATCAGAAATTCAAATGAGCCACTCACCAGCATGCTCGAACGCCTAATGCACCCTTCACTCTCGCGTATAGTAAGCAGTCACAGAGAGGATCTACAAATGTCGACAGGCTACACTGCTGGTCGAATGGTGGCCCACAACATGGTGACCACACAATTTGAACTCGACGGCTACCATGTCACACGCACGCTGGGAGTGGTTCGCGGGATTGTGGTGCGCTCGCGCTCCATTATCGGAACTATTGGCGCCAGCTTGCAGACGCTGGTCGGAGGCAATATCACGTTGCTCACCAATTTGTGCGAGAGGACGCGCCAGGAAGCTTTCGATCTGATGCTGCAACACGCGGCCGAACTCGGCGGCAATGCCGTGGTCGGTGCGCGCTACGACGCGACCGAAGTGATGCAGGGCGTCACCGAAGTATTGGCCTACGGCACGGCTGTTTTCGTGGAGCCGGGCAAATAGTCGATTGATCTGGGCGCGAAGATCTTCTTCGCAAAGATCTATTGATTTGCAGGACCCGGTTCCAGTTGGATTGACGGTCCGTTTACCTGCGTGCCGATCACTTCTCCTGAAACAATCATCTCGACTCGCCGATTTAACTTGCGCCCTTGTGCGGTGCTGTTATCGGCAACCGGATTCGCCTTACCCAATCCGATCGCAGTGACGTGGTCGGGCACAACACCGGAGGACGTCAGGTAGGCCCGTACCGTTTCCGCACGCTTTTCAGAAAGTGTCTGATTGTAGTCATCACTTCCAATGGCATCGGTGTGACCCTCGACCTCAAGCTTGAGATCGGGATAGGCTTCTACAATTCCTGAAATCTTGGCCAGCCGTTCGCGGGCCTCGGGCTTGAGCGTGTATTTATTGAAGTCAAACAGCACGTCGGGCATGCTCACGATCAATCCGCGAGCCGTGTCGCGAGTCTGCAATACCTGGTTAAGTTGGGCCAGCAAGCGGGCCCGCAATTCCTCTTTTTGCTGAATAGCCGCCTGCTTTTCGCGCTCCGCCTCCTGGCTCTGGAGTTGGGCTGCCTGCTTGTCGCTCTCAGCCTGCTGACTTTGGAGCTGGGCTGCCTGCTTCTGGCGTTCCGCATCTTCGGCGGCCTCGCGAGCGGCTTCCGCCTGCGCCATCGCCTGCTCTTGTTGCGCCTGAGCCTCGGCCTGGCGGCGTTCGGCTTCGGCCCGCGCCTGCTCAGCCTCGGCGCGCCGTTTGGCGTCTTCATCGGAGCGAGCCTGGGCATCCTGTTCGCGTTGTTGCGCCGCTCGCGCGTCGGCTTCGGCCTTGGCCTGAGCTTCAGCGGTGGCGCGCCGAGCGGCCTCTTCGCGCTCCTGTTCTTTCTTGCGCAGGGTCAGCACGCGCGCGTCTTCCGCCATTTGCGTAGCTCCGCGGGCGGCGGTTCCGATCGGAGTGCGCCCTTGTTTGCGCTGGTAGTAATCCTCGGCGCGCTGCAACATGTCTTCTGCTTTAGCGATGCTGGCGGAGGCATACTGCTCGGCTCCGGCAGCTTTGGCAATCATGACAGCGTCGCGCGCCTCGAGAAGATCGAGGGGCACATCCGGCTGTGCCTGCGCGGATGGAAGCTGGTCGGGAGGAACGTCGATGATGTACTGTCCGCCTTCCAGCACATCGAATTTGGCGTCAATCGATTCCTCAAAACCTTTGGTCTCAGGACGAATAATGTTTTCCGCGACAACTTCGCTGCTGGGATGCGTCACCGCGAAATAAGGTTCCGCAGTCACGATCAAGCCAAAGGCCTGCAGATCGGTGGTCACGTTCATCCGGCTCTTGGCGTTATCGCCGGGAAGGACTTCGCCAAGGTTCGCGGCCCGGCCCTCAGGAGTGACGGCCCACAGGACATAGGTTAGAAATTGTCCTCCAAATTTGGCGGGGCGCTCGATGTGATCAAGATCGACATCAATGGCGAGCCTTCCCGCCTTGCCGTCAATCTTGGCGTGGCCGGTAATGGCCGGCATCAGGCTGGTGCCGCGCATGTCGACCGTGGTGGATCCTCCGCGATTCCTGTAATTGACGGCTCGCGCACTGCGAGCGTACACCTTCACGCGGAAGACGGGCATCTGCGAGTTTTCCTGGGCCGCTACATTCTGCTGCGATTGAGCGTCAGCGGGATTTCCCGGAGATGGGTAGATGGGCGGCGCCGGATTCTGTTGCGCGAGTGAGGGAAGCGACATAAGCGATAGGAATAGGGCAGCGAGCAGAGGCAAGCGTGAGGTCATAAGTCATCCTCGGCACCAGTTAAAAGGCACCTGAAAAACGTTTTGTTTTGGATGAAACTTGGCGAAAGCGGGATGTCGGCGTTTTCAGCTGCTGGCTTCAACAAGGGTCTAAGGGGCCTCACAGGGGCGCTTCGATAGAGATTTCCACAGGAAAATCGGCGTCAGGCGCGGGAAGCAAGAAAAATGTTAGCGAAAGAATAGCGAAAGAACCAAGAGCATAAGCCCAAGCCCTTGGGGCGTACGACGAGTTAACCACAAGCCTTCGTACTTTCCCGAAATGGTGTCCTAGTGGGGCAGCCACCATCAAGTTTCTGCTTGACAATAAACGACTTACGGCTAAGATGTGGGAGAAAGTGGAATAGAGTGGTAAGCAGAGTTAGGGCAGTGGATCTTGGGAGCTGAAAACGAGGAGCCGGTGGAAAACCGACCCAAAAGCACGATAAACAGCCCGAATCGCCCGACTTTGACTGACCTTTGCACCCTTTTCACCTCTTTTGTTGCGGTTTTAGCGGTTACCAGACATGTTTCGCGGCAATCATCCAACCCGGGTCGACGAAAAAGGCCGTTTAAAGGTCCCGGCCGAGTTCAAGCGGGTGATCGACGAGAAATACGGAACGCAATTCTACATCACAAGTCTGGATGGCAAGGTTG
>QIAK01000397.1:0-3183 GCA_003225515.1 Acidobacteriota bacterium
TGCCGCCGCCCAAACCCAACCTCAACTGAACCTGATGCCCATGCCCGCCAGCGTCCAGCAGGGCAGTGGGCAACTGATCGTCACGCAATCGTTCTCCGTTGCCGTCAGCGGCGCTCACGAGGCCTCGCTCGATGAAGAAGTCCAACGATTCCAGATTCAGCTCTCCCGGCAAACCGGAATCCCATTCCGCCCCAAGTCCGGCGCGGAACCCACGCTGCAGATCCACTCCGACCACGGCCGCCAGGCCGTACAGAAGCTCGGGGAAGACGAATCCTACGAACTGATCGTTGCCGATTCCGGCGCGAAGCTCACGGCTCCGACTTCACTCGGCGTCATGCGAGGCCTGCAGACTTTTCTTCAGCTCATCGAGATCACTCCCACCGGATTCGCCGTCCCCGCCGCCACCATCAAAGATCAGCCGCGCTTTCCCTGGCGCGGCATGCTCATCGACGTGAGCCGACATTTCATTCCAATCGATGTGCTCAAACGCAACCTCGACGGCATGGCCGCCGTAAAGATGAACGTTCTGCACTGGCATCTTTCCGACGATCAGGGTTTTCGCGTGGAAAGTAAGAAATTTCCCAAGCTGACCGGCATGGGATCCGATGGCATGTTTTACACGCAGGAAGAGATTCGCGAGTTCATCGCCTATGCGCATGATCGTGGCATTCGCGTGATGCCCGAGTTCGACATCCCCGGCCACAGCCGGTCGTGGTTCATGGGATATCCCGAACTTTCCAGCGGTTCCGGCCCTTATACTCTCGAGGGCGGAGGCCCGGGTTACATTGATCCGATCATGGATCCCACGCGTGAGTCGACCTACAAGTTCCTGGAAAAGTTCATCGCCGAAATGGCCAAGCTGTTTCCCGACGTCTACTTTCACATCGGAGGCGACGAAGTCAACGGCAAGCAGTGGGACGCCAATCCGAAAATTCAGGAATTCATCCATGCCCACGGCATGAAGAACAATCGGGACTTGCAGGCGTACTTCAACCAGCGCCTGCAGAAGATCGTCGCCAAAAATCACAAAATCATGGTCGGATGGGACGAAATCCTGCATCCCGATCTACCGAAGACGATCATCGTGCAATCCTGGCGCGGGCAGGAGTCGCTGGCTGCGGCCGCGAAACAAGGCTATAGCGGCCTGCTTTCATTCGGATACTATCTCGACCTGATGTGGCCGGCGGCGCGGCACTATACGATCGATCCCATGGCTGATGCAGCCGCGGCTCTGACCCCCGAAGAGAAGAGCCGCATTCTCGGCGGCGAGTCCTGCCAATGGGCGGAGTGGGTAACTCCGGAAAATATCGATTCGCATATCTGGCCGCGCAATGCGGCCATCGCGGAGCGTTTGTGGTCTCCGCAAAATGTAACCGACGTTCCTTCGATGTACGCCCGCATGAATGCGGTGAGTCTCGACCTCGAATTTCTCGGCCTGACTCACCGCTCGGCGCGCATGCGCATGCTGCATCGCATGGCGGGAACTGCCGATATCACGGCGCTGCGCGTTCTGGCCGATGTGGTCGAGCCAGTCAAAGACTACAACCGCTGGGATGATGCGAAAGGCCCCATCGACTTCCACGCGCCTCTAACCCGGATCATCGACGCTGCCTATCCTGAGAGCGACATTGCCCGGCACTTCGGAGATCTGGTCCAGACCTACATAAAAAGCGGCTACAAAGACCAGGGCGCCGAAGCCCAGATTCGCATGTGGCTTGCGACTTGGCGCGACAACGATGCCAAACTGCATCCCTTGCTCGAGCAGTCGTTTCTGCTGAAGGAAGACGAACTCCTTTCCCAGGAACTATCTGCCTTGGGGGCGGCTGGCTTGCAGGCGCTCGATAATCTCGATAAGTCGCAGGCAACGCCGGACTCATTGAAGACGCAGGAAACAGCTCTAATTGAGCAGTCCAGGAAACCAATCGCGGATGTGCTGCTGATGATCGTCGCGCCAGTGCAGCAATTGGTGGATGCGAGCGCCGGTCAGCACTGAGATCGACACGACACAGCTTCTGCCGTCACACTCGATCGAGAGTCCTAAGCAATTTTTCCGCGAAAGCCCTGCCCAAGATGACTCGGCAGGGCTTTCCAGTTCTCAGAACTTAGGGCGTGAATTTATAGATGGCGCCGTCGTTCCCGCTGCCACCGTGGACGGTTGCGCCATACAAGTTCCCATCTGAATTCCGGACCATTCCGTTGTAGGCGAAGCCCGGGTTCGGGGTTCCCAGAAAGCGATAAGGCACGGTCTCGGTCCACTTGCCCGTTGCCGCGCGGGATACTTTGAAGATTACGCCGCAAACGCAAGATGCAGCTCCCCCGTCACTCGTGGTGCCGTAGAGATTGCCCGACGCATCCGCGACCAGGCTGCTGATGGGACTGGCCCCGTCCAAGCCACCTTTGAAGCTGTACAGCACGCTCTCCGTCCACTTCCCATTGTTGTGCGTGAGCTTGTAGACCGTGCCCAGGTCGTAAACGCCAGCGTAATAGGTGGTTCCGTAGAGATTACCTGCTGCGTCAGAGATCACGCCGCCGTAGGGCGATGCTCCATCCGGCTGATCCTTGAAGGCATAGAGCGTCGTGAACTTCCATTTCCCCTGATTGGGTGAAAGCTCATACACGATACCGAAGCCGTACGCGCCACCGACCGTGCACACGTTGTAAAGGTTTCCTGATGCGTCGATGAGGAATCGGCTGGCCGATCCGCCGCTGCCATCATTGCCCCCCGTGAAAGCGTGGATTACGTGCGCTTTCCAGCCACCGGTTCCATCTGGCGTTAATTGGTAGACAACGCCCACGCCGTTGGCTCCGCCTGTAGGAGTCGTACCCCAGATATTGCCGTGTTTGTCGATCGCCACCGGACTGCCCGGCCCCGACCCATCACTACCGCCGGTGAAGGTGTGAACTACCGTTTGCGTCCACGTTCCGCCCGTGTTTGTCAGCTTGAAAACCACACCGCAGCCGCCCTCGCATGATCCGCCGCCACCGGTCACAGCCGTGCCGTAGAGATTGCCTTGTGCATCGAGAGTGACGCCCTTGTAGGGTTCTCCTCCGTCGGCGCCGCCGGTGAAATCGTAAAGGACGGTATGGACACCCGACGGGGAGACCTGGAACACGGTGCCGCCGCCGAATATGCCGCCTTGTACTGACGTCCCGTAGAGATTGCCCGCGCTATCAGTCACCAGT
>QIAK01000397.1:3236-3730 GCA_003225515.1 Acidobacteriota bacterium
GCGGTAAATGCGATTACGGCAGTAAGGACCAAACTTGTGCTCGCAGAACGCGAACCTCGCCTGCTTTCCATGCTTCCCTCCACATTTTCAGAATGTCCTCGATAACAGGCTACGTCACCGGTAGCGGCTTAGAACATTATCACTAAAATCGAGCAAAAGCACGTTTGCGTAGGCCCGGTAACCCGCCCGAACGAGCCCATGCCGCCCTCAGGCCTGGCCGCTCCTATATGGGAAAATGGCATTCCGCATGATATTCTGTTAACTCCAGCTGCGCACCGTTTTGGCGGAATTCCTCGCAGGTCCTGAAGAAGTTACAAACTAAATGCTCTCAGTCAGCAATGTGTCCATGCGCTACGGCGCCAAAGTTCTGTTCGATGAAGTCTCCACGGCGTTCACGCCCGGCAAGCGCTACGGTCTGACCGGCCCCAATGGCGCCGGCAAATCCACTTTTATGAAATTGCTTAGCGGCGAACTAGACCCCCAAAAGGGTACGG
>QIAK01000398.1:0-3182 GCA_003225515.1 Acidobacteriota bacterium
AATGGCCGGTCTCCACGCTACGTCAAGTTAGCTTTTCAGGCTTTCTCTTCTTCGCTTGCGTCACATTAATGGCAGCGGCATCGAGCGAGTTCTTGATTTGGCAATCGTAAGTTCACGAAACACTTTCTCGCTCTTGATCTCCCCTCCGCTACGCTTGTCACCTTTCGTGCTCGTGCGAGGATTCTTGCTCGCAGAATACCTTGAGCACTGGGAGACCCAGAACCGCATGCATCCAGCTGCGCAAAAAGTACTTTAAGCCGGTCGACGATAAGCGTCTTCAGGCGGCGGATACGCTGAAGTCGCTGATCCGGTTTGACCGGGTGAATCTCAGTGACGACAGCAAGATGGTGTTCCTCAAGGGACTGGGCATCATCTTTTGCTGCAACCTGCTCATCTATTTCGCTCTGGCTTCGAAGCGCCGGGTGGAGCAGCATTTCTTTTCCAACCTGCTGCCCGGGGGATATCTGTTTCTGGGGCACTCCGAGTCGCGCTACAAAGTCGACGACAATTTCCGTCTGGTGCACTTCCCCGGCACCACCGGCTACCTGAAACCACCCTGGGATATGGTGCGGGCAAACCATGACTAGCGAGAAGCTTGAGCAAATTCGTTCGCGACTGTCGACCCTGGATGCAATTCCGACGATTCCGGTGGTCATCCAGCCGCTGCTTGCCATGCTGCAGACGCCGATTGATGACGTGGATCTCAAAAAAAGTCGAGGAACTGATCTCCTACGACAATACGATTGCCGCGCTCTGTCTGCGCGTGGCCAACTCGCCACTGTTCGGGCGGCGCACGGTGGAGACGGTTTCTGAAGCCATCGTCGCGCTAGGGATGAAACGCGTGCAGTCCATTCTTCTGAGCTGCGCGCTGACGCAGGTCGTGCCCGCCAGCCACTGGGCAATGGATGCGGTCACGTATTGGCGGCACTGTTTGGGTTGTGCCCTGGTCTGCCGCAAGATGGCCACGCTCATCCGCTCGCCCGACACCGAAAAGCTTACCTGGCTGGGCTACTGCACGACCTGGGCATTCTGGTGAATTCGCTAGTCTGTACCGAGGAATACGCGCGTGTCTGCAGTATGCCTCCAGTTCGTGCGTGTCGATCGACAAAGCGGAAAAAGAAAAGCTGGGCTTCACCCATTGCGAAGCCGGAAAACTCCTGGCCGAGCAGTGGCACGTACCCCCCGATCTCGCCGAGGTAATTGAATTTCACCATTCGATCCAATCCGCCACGAACGCGCGCGCGCTGGTTTCTCTTGTACATCTGAGTGATCTCCTGTGCCGGGTGCGCGATCTGGGATACGGCTACTACGAGGTCATGGGCATCGATTTCGCCGGCGATAGCGCATGGGCCGCCTTGGTAGAGGCCTATCCCAAATTGGAAGACATCGACCTGGCCCGGCTGAGCCTTGATATCGAAGGGGCCATGGGAGAGGTGGTCGCCCTGGTGGACGCGGTTTTCAGCGTGAAAACATGAGTTAATCTGTAGCAGGCGGGATGCTGGCGAGGAGGGCCGGAGCGAATTGATACAATAGTGCCAACATCTTAGTCACGGCATTCAGGGCCACCCAGATAATCTCGTTGTCAAAGATCAGGACACATCCCAGTCTTGCTGACCGGAGGGCGTTCCATCACGATATTCAATTGAGAAAGGAAGATCCCGAACCTGTGCTCGGTCAACAGTTCCGCTCTTTTGCTCGCCGTAAAGGTTGCCGTGGAATTCTGAATTATTTTCACCCTTGAACAACTTTTTCCGAAAGTGATAGTTTAATCCGAGGTCTGGAATGAAATGCCGGGATCTTACCCCATTGGTACGATCGTGGCGTACACCTAGCGTTTCGGTGTAATCGAGTCCCAGTCCCAGTTTTTTAGGAGTTGAGAGCGCACTCAACAGAGCAGGAGGGGGGAACGTTCGTGCTCTTTTGGTGCAAAGTAGATACTAGATATTGGTAGGTGAACTTCCTCCGCTCGGTTTGCGACTGCGTCGTGCGACGCCGCCGTTACGGCATGTTGTTGCATGTTGCCGGAAAAACTCGCGTTCTAGATCAGATCAGGGCGCCGCGAACTGAAGAAGCTGCAACTGGCAGCTGAGGAGTGAAGATGATCGAAGCGCCTGCAATCGCCGTGAAGTCTGCTGGGGTCCCTGAGATTGCCGCAGGTTCAACGCGCGACAGCATTCTGCTACTCCGCTCAGTGAAACGACTTGTTGAGCAAGTAGACCAACCGCGTTTTCTCCTTTCGATCAGTCTCGAAGGCGCAAGAACTTTCCTGAAACGGTGCGTTTACCCGAAGTCAGCGTTTTTGGTCTATGCTCGCGGGCGGTAATGCAAAATATTTAAAGGAGCTTGTTCCCTGAATTTGCGCGTGGCGAAGGCTTATCGATGACATTGACCGCCGCTCAACCCGACTCGATTTCAGCAACAACGGGCAGACTGGCAAGGCTGCGTGTAGCGATAAACCATTACTGGTTCAACGGTTATGGCGGTGGTGAACGCGTGGTCGAGGCCTTGGCTGAGATTTTTCCTCAGGCCCATTTCTTTTCACTCCTTGCGGGAGAAGTTCACACCCTGCCGGCGATCGAGGGTCGACGGACCACCTCGTTTGTAAACCGGATTCCTGGAGCGACCCGGTGGCACCGACACTTTCTACCGTTGTACCCCTTCGCGTTGGAGCAGTTTGACTTTTCAGATTTCGATCTAGTGATCAGTTCCGAATCTGGACCAGCGAAGGGCATAATCACCCCCCCACAAACCTGCCATATCTGCTACTGCCATAGCCCGATGCGTTACATCTGGGATATGTACCACCAGTCGCGCAAGAGCATGAATCCGGTGACGCGCGCGATCTTCTCAGCTTCGGCGCATTACATGAGGCTGTGGGACCTGAGCACCGCAGCGCGAGTGGATCACTTCATAGCCAATTCGCGCTTCATTGCTGCACGAATCCGCAAGTATTACCGGAGAGAAAGTACGGTGATACACCCTCCGGCAAACGTGTCGGCGGGCTATATTGCATCGCAGATTGAGGATTATTACCTGGTGGTGAGTCGGTTCGTACCGTACAAACGAGTGGATCTGGCCATCGAGGCTTGCAACCGACTGCGGCGACGCTTGCAGATTGTGGGGGACGGCCCGGAATATAAGAGATTGCGCAAAGTAGCTGGACCGACGATCGAGTTTCTGGG
>QIAK01000398.1:3188-6070 GCA_003225515.1 Acidobacteriota bacterium
ATGAGAGTGCACTGCATGAGATTTATGCGCGCTGCCGCGCCCTGCTTTTTCCCGGCGAGGAAGATTTTGGACTCGTCCCGGTGGAGGCGCAGTCTCACGGGCGACCGGTTATCGCTTACGGTCGGGGCGGTGCACTGGAAACCGTGATGGCGGATTTCGCAGACGATGATGACACTGCGAATTGCAGCGGTGTGTTCTTTGGCACACAAACTGCCGAGTCGTTATGCGAAGCCATGCAGCGATTCGAGAGGTCTGAATCGCGATTTCGGCCGCAGTTCATCCGTAACAGCGTGGAAAGGTTCAGCTTAGAAAGGTTCAAGGCAGAAATTGCGACTTTTGTATTGGAGAAGATAGAAGGCTTCGAAAGGTAACGAAGATGGGACGCGCAGGGCTCTGTGCCTGTGGAAATGAAGGTACTCAGGCACTGTTGTTTTGCTACAATCGCAAGGCGTTGTTCTAAACAAGGAAATGTATTGCGGGTGAGCTTTTCATCTGGAGGCTCTGGAGAGGGCGTGCGTGGATAAGCTGAAGTCGGGTTCAGCGCTGAGCTGTGCAGGTGCCGCGCTGCACAATCCGAAAGAATATTTCGCCGCTTATGAGCGAATGCTCGCGAATCTTCCGTATAGCGAGATCGACAAAGCGATTTGCGAGATCATGGCAGCATACGAGCGTGGTGCCAGCATCTTTACGTTTGGAAACGGTGGCAGCGCCGCTCTAGCGTCCCATCTGGCATGTGATCTGGGGAAAGGCACGATCATCGGCCAAAATGGCCATAAACGCTTTCGAGTGCTCGCCTTGACTGACAATATCCCTCTCATGACCGCATGGGCCAATGATAATTGCTACGATCAGATTTTTGCCCAGCAACTTCAGAATTTTGTGGTTCCTGGGGACTTAGCTTTCGCTATCAGTGGAAGCGGTAATTCGCCCAATGTTCTTCGGGGCTTAGAACTGGCGCGCGAGCACGGCGCTCGCACACTGGGCCTGGCGGGTTTCAAAGGCGGCCAGATGAAGGCGCTTTGCGATATCTGCGTAATCTTGCCGTCAGACAATATGCAGATAATTGAGGACTTCCACCTCAGCGTGACGCACGCTATCTCCTGTACGATCCGGCAAAGAGTCTTGCAGGGCGTTCACGCCCGCGAGATGTCTGCTACAGGGATGGCGGATTGAGCAGTTTTTGATGCCTATTTGCGTCAACTCCTTACATGTCAACTAACGCTCGATTCACCATTGCGGAGGAAGCATCAAGCGTTCGTCAGCAGGAACAACGCGGCCTTGAAGCTGCCTTCAAGAGAGCTATTGATTTGGTTGGCGCCCTGTTGCTGCTCTGCTTGCTGTCGCCGCTCTTGGTTGTGATCGCATCTCTGATCGTGATCACGGATGGCGTTCCGATCATTTATCGGCGTCGCGTCTTAGGTAAGGAAGGGGAATTCGACGCCTACAAATTTCGGAGTATGTGCCGAGACGCGGACGCCATCCTCGAGGCCAACCCCAAGCTACGCAATGAGTTCACGCGAAATTTCAAGCTGCAATCGGATCCGCGCGTCACGCGCCTCGGAGGATGGCTGAGAAAGTACAGCCTTGACGAGCTGCCGCAACTGTTCAACGTTCTGCGGGGGCAAATGAGCCTGGTGGGTCCCAGAATGATTACCGCCCCAGAATTAGCAAAATATGGAGAGTATCAAGACCTGCTCAAGACGGTGAAACCGGGACTAACGGGCTACTGGCAAACGCGCGGCAGACAAGAAACTACGTATGACGAACGCGTGCACATGGATGTTCATTACATCACGCATCAGACGCTTGGGCTGGATCTGCTGATCCTGTTGCAGACTCCGTGGACGGTAATCAAGGGCAAGGGAGCATATTGAATGGGATCCGTGTTGGTGACGGGAGGAGCCGGCTACGTTGGCTCGGTTTGTTGTTCGCGCCTGCTGGAGCGCGGACATGAGGTGACAGTAGTAGATGACCTCTCGACTGGGCACGTTGAGGCGATCCCAAGTGGAGCCGTATTCCGGCAACTGGATATCGGCGACCGCCAGGCACTGGGAAAGGTACTGGGCAGAGGCCACTTTGACGCAGTTTTTCATTTTGCCGCCAAGGCCCTGATTCCAGAATCCGTTTCCAATCCGGGCATGTTCTTTGACAGCAATGTAGCCTCAGGAATCGCACTGCTGGAATCGGTCCGGGCGGCTGGTATCAAGCGTTTTGTATTCTCGTCTTCTGCGGCCGTTTACGGCAACCCTAGCGCCACTCCGATTGACGAGGATCAGCCCAAGAATCCAGTTAACTCTTACGGTGAAACCAAATTAGCACTGGAACGGGCTTTATATTGGTACGCAGGAGCCTACGGCTGGACTGTGGTCGCGTTTCGTTATTTCAACGCCTGTGGTGCAACCGCCAGCATCGGCGAAGGTCATGTTCCAGAGACACACATTATTCCCTTGCTCCTGGAAACCGCCTCAGGAGACCGCCCGTTTTTTCAGATTTTCGGAAACGACTATCCCACGCCCGACGGTACCTGCTTACGGGATTATGTTCACGTTCTGGACATCGCAGAAGCTCACATGCGGGCTCTTGAAGTCCCGCAGCGCCCCTCGTTTACTGCCTATAACATTGGCACGGGCACGAGCTATTCAGTTCGGCAGATCTGTGATGCGGTAGAAAATGAGATCGGCAGAAAGCTGCCTCTCAGGGACGCACCGCGCCGCACAGGGGACCCAGCCATCCTGTGTGCAAGTCCGACGCGATTGATGCAGGAACTGGGCTGGCGCCCGCATTCGTCGGACCTCCACACGATCATTCGCTCAGCATTGGACTGGAAACTGAAGAATCCAAAAGGGTACGGACCCAAGAAAGAATCAGGAGTAGTATTGCAG
>QIAK01000240.1 GCA_003225515.1 Acidobacteriota bacterium
CTCACCCCCGGCAAAAACCCAGACGAAGTCGTTGGCAATCTCTTCTATATTCCCCTTAACTTCGAAAATAACGGTTTTCTCTTTAATCTCCACGGGGGCGGAGTTAAATACGACTTTGACGGTCCCAGCCCGCATACATTCTTGAATCCGCTGTGTGTTGCGTTCCTTAATGCGGCTAAACGCGTCTTTTCTATATGAAAGTGTGACTTTGTTGCCGACCTGGTGCCCAAGGCCCATGGCGGCCTCAACTGCGCTATCACCACCACCCACGACCAGGATCTGATTGTTTACGTAGTGATCCGCCTCGATCAGCCTGTACATGACCTTAGGCAGTTCCTCCCCTTTGACTCCGAGCTTCCGCGGACTGCCGGTTTTGCCGAGTGCCAATATTACGACGCGCGCTCGATGCTGATCTTTTGTTGTAACGACTGTGAAGAGACCATCCTCTCCCTTCTTGATGTCTTGCACCTTCTCGCCTGTCCGTGCTTTGAAATCTGCTCGATCCATGACTTTCTGCCAAAAGGCAATGAGATCTTCTTTCGAGAGTTCCCTCTTCTTGAACGTCCCATAAGTGGGAAATTGCACGGGACTGGTCATCACAAGTTTCTGGCGCGGGTACTTGGCCACGGTACCTCCAATCTCTTCGTCCTGTTCTATCACCATGTAGTTGAGCTTGTTTTCGATGGCGCGAAGTGCCGCACTGATACCCGCCGGCCCCGCTCCGACAATCAATACGTCGTAACCGCCCCGCACCGGTGTCGCTCCTCCCGCGATTCGTGCAGTGATAAGGTCGATGCAATCGCGACCCTGATTTATTGCATTCTTTATCAAAGCCAATCCGGCAAGTTCGCCGACAATGAACAGGTTTGGGGTGGTTGTCTCGTGCTCCGGCGTAAGGTATGGCATGTCAGCGGAGGTACCCCCAGCGGCCGTCACCATGGTGATCGCACCTACTGGGCAAGCTTCGGCACAAAGGCTATGGCCAATGCACTTGTGTCCGTTTACCATCACCGCCTTGCCCCCCAGCATCGCAAGTACGTCCCCCTCTGGGCAGACGATCGTGCAACTTGCACAGCCAATACAGTAGGTCATGTCGATTAGGGGGAATTGGGCTTGAGGGCCGGTGGAGTGCAGCTTGCCTTTTTCCTGCGACTCGCGCGATGCAGCTTCCGTTTTTTTCTGGTCCCTGATATAGCGAAACAGGAAGAACACCGCAATAATCGTCGCGATCGTGATCGTGAGAAGCATATCCATTCGGAAATCTCGCTGGCTGCCACTACATTCCTGAGCCACAATCAAAATGACGCACCGAGTTCAGCTGTCGCTGCTCAACAAAGCTTTAAATGCACAGCTCTAAGACAGGATACCCCTTTAGCCTCGCCCACATGCTTTCCCCGGGCAAGGCACGAAAATACCGGACGAGCTGCGAAGCGAGTTGTTAAATGCTTGCGAGCTTCAAACAAATGCGAAGAGGACTAATTTGCTCGCTCGCAAGGAACAAGTCGCCGCTAGGTGCGTGCTCTTCGTGGCGGCCCAAAGTCGAACACTGGTTTATTAGATCAAAAGAAACTTGCTGTGCTGGTTTCCTCCGCCGCCTGCAGAAAACGTGCTTCCGGCGCCACCATAGAAAGACTTCAGTTCCGCCTCAGTGCGAGCCTATCGTCCAGCAGCGCTTTTGGTAGCTGGACTCGCGACCTGGTGTTTCGACGGAACCCAGTAAACCTCTTCTTTCACTGTCCCGTTCTCAAGGAAACCGCGGCGCTTCAGGATCGCTTTGCTATGCTCGATCATCTCCGGGTGGCCGCACAGATACGCCACCGTGTTGGTGCCGTCCAGGCCCCATTGATCGGCGTATTTCCGTAGTACGTCGTCGGCGCGACCGATCTCGCCGCACCAGTCTTCGTGATCCCACGGACGGCTCACCGTGGGCGCGTACGTGAACCACGCTGATGCGACGTTCGCAAAATGGCTGAGCTCATCGAGATAGCCGAACTCAAAGGGACGACTCGCCGCATTGAGCAGATATATTCTGTGCGAGCCGTCGAACCGGCCTTCTTTCCAATCCCGATACAGCGTGCGCACATAACTGACAAACGGGGCAACGCCGGTGACGGTCGAAATCAGCAGATGGTTGTCCCGGCCTTCATGGGTATCGAGAGTGAATTTTCCCTTCGACACCTTGCGCATCGACAATTGATCGCCAACTTGCAGCTTGTGAAGGAGAGGTGTGAGGGCGCCGTAAGGGACAAGCTTAAAGAAGAACTCGACTTCGTCGTCAGTAGGAGATGATGCGATTGAATACGGTCGCTCTACGCGATTGCCCTCATGCTCCACGCCCAGTGTGGCATATTGGCCGGGGATAAATGTGAAATCGCCCCCGCTGCGGATCCGGAACATCCATAGATCCGATGCGAAGTCGATACGCTTGGTGATCTGTGCGCGATAGAATTTCTCCTCAGGTATCATAACGGAACCAGGACCTCCAGAGTGACAACGTATCTACGTGGAGCAACTCCCACTTTAGAAGCATT
Source organism: Acidobacteriota bacterium (assembly GCA_003225515.1). Classification (GTDB taxonomy): domain Bacteria; phylum Acidobacteriota; class Terriglobia; order Terriglobales; family Acidobacteriaceae; genus Sulfotelmatobacter. The sequence goes on from QIAK01000240.1 coordinate 2,532, forward strand.
CGTCAGAGCCGAGTCAAATTGCAAGTACCGTTTGGTCATGGCCCCATAGCCAAACGCATAAGGGCCCTGAAATTGGCAATAATTTCAGTGGTTCTGCAAGACAGCGCACCCGCGTTTGCAGTTGCGCATCAATTTGCATTTGTAAGCATCTTCAAGCCCCTCTCGCGACGAAAGCAATCCTGGAGGAGTACTTCGTTGCGGCCGAATAAAGTCTATTTGCGCACGGGCGTCGAAGTCGAGCAGCAGAAACACGGGGAATAGGTCGCGCGACAGCCGACCGGGATGTTGATGATCACTGTTGTCGCGCAATATTTGAGAGTCGCATTATGCGGCTGCATGCCGACATGGTTATGAAATCATAGTAGTCGTTCGCAGAGCGTGGCCCGGATTGGTTTCATGAGAATACTTCTGAGCTAATCCTTTTCAGACTAGTCCGTTTGGCATTAGTTCACCCTGGGGGATTGACCAACTTGGCGGACCATGCTGAACTCTCCCCCTAAGTTGTCCTTCCCTCGATGGGCTGTCAGTATTTCCCATCTGCTTATTTTCCGCGCCACAAGGCGGGGCGTTTAGCTTATACGTGCCATTAGGCAGAGCGTCAGAATTTGGGGGCACGGTGCCTAGGCGCTTAGATTAACCCAGCTAAACGCTGAACTTACGATTGAATAAGACTTGAGAACTGGGGTCACAGGCCACACGGCATTTGTGCGGCGAGCCGATCACATACAGCGCCGGAATCTCGTTCGAGGAAAGGCCTTTGGAGGATAAAAACATGACACCGCAATATGGTAAGACTCTGCTGACACATTTTTTCTGGGGTACAACGTTCGCGTGCCTCATGTTAGGTTGCATTGCGGAGGCACAGCAGTTGGACCCCACGACAGTCCCAACATTCGTCGATCCGCTGCCTCGTGTCTGTGGTCTCATTCAGACCCCAAATTGCATAATGCTGGCGACGACGGCGATCGCCAACAACATCGACAGGTACGACGTTGCGGCACGACAGTTCCAGCAGCAAATACTGCCGGCCAGCGCTGGATTTGGCAAGACAACTGTATGGGGCTTTGGACCCAATACGACCGGGACCGCCGTGTGTGGCGAGGGATCTCCTACCGTCATGACCGACTGTTTTCACAGTCCAGCTGCCTCGATAAAGGCGAACTACCATCGGGAGGTGCGCGTCAATTGGATCAATGATCTCCTGTGCCATACCTGGGATACCGGGTGTACTCCCGGAGCTTTCATCCAGTACCCTTCTACCGTTGCGATAGATACAGGAGCGCACTGGGCGAATCCTCCTCAAGTCTGCGATCACGGAAGAGGCACGGATTGCACCGGACGCGGGGGCCCTTACAACGGACCAGTGCCGCTGATCGTGCACGTGCATGGGGCAAGTAGTGCGTCGGAGAGTGACGGCATACCGGAGGCTTGGAATCTCCCTACGTCAAGGAACCCCGCAATCGCTCAGTTGCTGACAGCAGGATACAAAGCATTTGGTTCTGACTATTGTCAGATCAACGACGTGACCGGCACCAGGGCCGCGAATTGCCCGAACGCTTATAATGACGACGGAGCGGCGTTGTTCTCCTATCCGAATACTCAGTTCGGATCGACGCTCTTCTTCCACGACCATACTCTCGGAGTTACGCTCCAGAACGTTTACATGGGGTTGGTTGGGTTTTATGTACTGGGCGGCGCCGATCCCAACGACACGACGCATGACTTGCCCTCCGACTGTGGAACTTGCATATCGAGCGCTTCCGTGACGGGCGGCCTTCCAGGAGGCGATTACGAGATCCCGCTCGCCATTCAGGAAAAGATCTTCACCACCGATGGTTCTTTCTTTGTGTTAGGTCCCGACGGAGTTGGAAATATCAAGGTAGTGAATGGGAAGAGTTGGCCATATTTGCAAGTCGAACCACGGAAATACCGCTTCCGCCTGGTGGACGGCGGAGCTTCGGGAAATCTACAGCTTATTCTTTCCGGCGGGCTCAAATTCACGCAGATTGGGGCCGATGGCGGTTTCCTGCCACATCCTGTGTTACTGAACAACATTACGATCGCTCCCGGGGAACGGGCCGATGTGATCGTGGACTTCTCACCCCTGAAGTCGTGCTCTGGAACCGTGTGCAATGTCATCCTTACAGATGGTGCGGCGAACGGGACTGCGCGGCGGGTCTTGCAATTTAGAGTTACTAAGCCGTTAGCGGGACTCGACACGAGCGTTGTACCACCCGATCTTCCGCACCGGCCCGATCTCACCAATACGGCTACCCGAACGCGGCCACTTAGTCTTTTTGAGAGTGGACTGGGCACCTGCGATACCGGATGTGCTACACCTTCTCCGCATCCTTGGGACTTCCCGGTCACCGAAGTTGTAAACTCAGGAGATACTGAAATTTGGGAAATTTACGATTATGCAGATAATCACCCGATCCATCTGCATGAAGTAGACTTCGAGGTTTTAAACCGTTCCAAGATCGCGACGCCCAACGTGCTCATACCACCTTCGCCTGGAGAGCTTGGCTTTAAGGACACAGTCGTCGCCAAGGTCGGCCAGATCACGAGGATCAAGGTGCAGTTCCTGGATTCTGATGGTAATGCAAGATCAGGTCTGTTTGCCTGGCATTGCCATGTGATTCCGCACGAAGACGACGAAATGATGAGACCGCTTTGTGTCGTACCGTCAGGGCAGGGTACAGCTAACGCTGAGAATTTTTGCGCTCCATAAAACGAGCGAATTACTAAGGTCGACCCGTATTTCATGCGCGGAAGCGACAACGGCAAGACTTATCAACGCCCATTCGTGGCACTTCGGCTACGAATGGGCTGTTTTCTAGGAAGGCAAACACGATGAACTTACATCTTTCCGTTATGAAAGCGTTGGCGCCAAGTTCACGGGTCCTGCTCTCCCAATCTCGTACCGTTAATAGCTTGGCTTCACACCGAGCGGGGATCGCCGCATGAAAAGAGCCCTTTATGCAATTTCACTGCTGCTAAGCGTTCCTCTAGGATTTCTTGTTACCCACCACTCCGTGCCGCGACAACCCACAACCCCACGTCGGGTCCTCTACTACGTTGACCCCATGCATCCCACCTACACCTCAGATCGCCCGGGCACGGCACCGGACTGCGGAATGGAGCTCGAACCTGTGTACGCAGAGGAAGCCGAAAACGCGATGCACACGACTTCTTCGGAAGGAAAATCGGACGTCGTGACTATTGACTCCGAGATTCGGCAGTCGCTGGGAATTCGTGTCGTCTCCGTGGAGAAGACTTTCGGAACAAGAACTCTACGGGTTGCTGGCAGAGTGATCGCGGACGAATCCCTGGTATATCGTGTAGACGCTGGGGTCGACGGATTCATTAAAGAAACTCGCGACGACACCGTCGGCAGTCACGTAAGAAAAAACCAGCGACTGGCTGCTATCTACTCACCTGAATTCGTTTCTGCGGCCGGAGGTTATTTTTCCGCCAGTCAACAAGCGCAGACGGAGGGAAGTGGTACCGGCGCACAAGCTCAGTCGGGAGTACGAAATTGGGCCAACCGTTTGCGCACTCTCGGCATGAGCGATGCCCAGATTGATGAACTCACTGTAACGCGCAAGACTCCAGACAACATTTACATCGTCGCTCCCGTCACCGGAGTCATTCTCGCTCGAAATATTGCTCCTGGCATGAGGTTTGATCGGAACATGGAATTTTATCGCATAGCAGACCTAAGCCACGTCTGGATTATCGCTGATCTGTTCGAGGGCGAAGACCAGTACCTCCACCCTGGCTCACTTGCTCGTATCACGCTGCGGAATCAGAGCAGAATATTTTTAGCTCGAGTCGCCAACATCCTTCCGCCTATCGATCCTGTGAACCGCGCGATCGCAGTTCGCCTGGAATGCGATAACCCACATCTGGTTCTCCGGCCAGACATGCTTGTGAACGTTGATTTCGTGTTGCCGGTTCCTGCGGGATTGAGCGTACCGGCAGACGCGGTGATCGATTCCGGACTTTCGCAGCGAGTGTATGTTGAAACCACTGAAGGAAAATTTGAGCCACGGCAGGTGGAGATCGGACAGCGGTTTGGGGACCGCGAGCAGGTACTGAAAGGCTTGTCAGAACACGATAGGGTTGTAGGTTCTAGCACTTTCCTCATAGATTCGGAAAGCCGGATGAAAATGCTAGCTAGGGAGCCTCAAAGCAGGGGCCTGAATCGCCCCGTAGCGTCTGTGCGCTCGCGAGTAGGTGCCGAGTGACGGACTTGACAGCAAGAATCGCCGTCGTTTCGGGGAGAACAAAATCAAGGTTGGTATTGATTCAGGATGCGATGAAATATGAACCAAATATCAGGACTATTACCAAGCCTACGGCACTCGCTTCGCAGAATCGGACGCCAATCGGCGGCGAGGCGAGGCTGGCAATGTTTTTATTTCCAAATTGCGGAAGGCTATGTGGTTCAAAAAAACGCAAGATGCGGCGTCTCAGGGCGGCCCGATTCAGTTGCGCGCCCGCAGCGTCAAAGAAGAAGCCGAGAAGAACCTGCGAACTCCCGCAGCTGGTGCCCCAAAACGAGTCAGCCCTGTATCCCAAACGGCTAGTAGATCAGAAGTTCTTCGGCGAAACACGATGCGCATCACCATGGCATTCTGTGCAAAGGGTGATCAAGTTTGCTTCAGAATCATCTCCCAGATGACTGCGAAATTCTTTGTGGTGCACTTCTAGATTTGACATCCTTCCGCAAGATTGACATCGCCAGCTGTCGCGGTGCAAGATCTGCTGCCGTAATCTTTTGTACGCGTCGGGCTCTATTCGCAGACGGGAATTTTTAGCTTGCAGCGGCTTCATGACGCTTTGGGCAGAATCTCCAGCAGGAAGGCTTCCTGCTGGTGTCGGGGTAGGAGCCTATAGAACCTCGTCATTGAAAAGAGCAGAGTCATCGGACTGCCACCATCCAGGTTCGCTCCCGCAAGAAAATCCGCGCATATCATCTCCAGGCAGTAGCCTCGGGATCGATCGCTTCCCAGCATCAGCGCCGCCGTTTCGACCGCTTTCTCGATGACCGGCATCTGGCTCTGGTACAGTTTGAAATAGACAATTTCCCACGGTTCCGTCTCCTGCCCTGTTAGTTCCTTCTCAACCTCTTTTTTGAAGTCCTCCTTCGGCATCTGCCGGGCTTTGTGCAACCAGGTTGCACAATCGAAGTTCTGCCTGTCCCGCCTCGCGAGCTTGACCAGCTCGATCCCCTTCGCCCATCCTACTTCCTTGAGCTGTTTCCTCGCCTGCAGTGGCAGGTTTTCATGGATCGACATTAGGTAGTACGCTTTCCTCCTCGATTCCGGAAAACGCCTTTCCAGAAATTCATCGAAACACTTCAAACTTTCCAGCCGCCAGTACTGTCCCGCCCGCACTTCGCACAGATATCGCCCAAGCTCCACAAACTTGGTGTCCCGTTCCGTGTCCTTCAGCTGTTCCCATGCCAGAATCTCATCAATCTTACCCAGCACAAACGTGGCGCGGCGGCGATTGAGCTTCGGGGGCATAGGCGGATATTCAGTAACTAAGCTCGTCAAGCCAATCAAGACTCTCGGCTCCTGGACGCCGCACGACAGCGGCGTCAACCATTTCACGTTTTCCAAGGCAAAGCCCTACATACGGACAGCTGCGGCAGGGATTCTGGGGAAAGCGGATGCCACTGTGCGGCAGAAAGTCCGCCGAGTCGATTCGCCGGATCGTGCCTTCTACTAACCTGCCAAACTCCTTGCGTTGCTCGTCGCTGATGGTCGTGCGCAGGTACTGAACCTCCACGATGCTCTTGCGTACGAAAACAACCTGCGCCACTTCCGCAATACCTGTTATCCACGAGTAGCAAGCGAGCTGCGGGTCCAGAGATAGCAAACCCTCCGGTTCTTCCGGATAGCGGCTGGAGCTTGTCTTCCACTCGATTAGGCACCCCCTGCCGTCGAGTTCTCCGACGGCATCGATATACGCTACGAAGTCGTTCTTGTCACCGACGGGACGACTGAACTTGATCTGCAGATTTCGTTGAGGCTGGTTGATCTGCACGCGGCCGTCTTGGCAGAAGCGGGTCAACAGCAGGATTCCTTGTTGAAGCATGCGATCCCAGGAGTCTCGGTTGGAGTAGTGAAGGGCTGCGCCCTGGCAGGCAGACCACTCGGCGAACAGAACCGCGCCGGGGTCTTCTCGGCGAAATAGTGCGCCCAACGCTCGCTCGAAGGCGCGACCGAAGAGCATCGCCGCCCGGGTATCCTTCTCCTTCCACCCATCAAGATAGCGATGCCGATAGCGCCGAGGACAGGTGAGGTACTGGCTGATCTGGGTATAGCTATATGTCATTTCAGGCCACCTGCGGATTATCCAGATTTGCGGGGGAGAGTTCTTCCCAACGACTAGCCGGAGCAAATCCATCCAGCCGGACCAGGGAAGTACCGTTAAAGACGATGTGGGTAATCTTGACGACGCCCTTCAGACCTCGGAATTGGGCTTCGTCCACTTCGTCTCGTCCGAGCAGTTCGGTGTCGTAGCCGAAGTCGCGCAGAAACCAGTTCAGTTTCCACAGGGCTCTCTGATTGCAATAGAGTCGGCTTGAGAGAGTGCGGCCAGAAAATCGGCTGGGCTCGAGAACTGCCAGAACGAGCATGTAGTAAGGCTTTGGGGCCTGCCGACGAAATTGGACTCTCTGCACGCGAACCAGGAACACTCCCTCGGGGACCTGGTCGGCGGCACAGCGATCAGCGGCGTGCAAGCCCGTGATCTGGCGTTTCATGCCGCACCTTCTTTTTGGCCGAGGTAGCTGTTGAGCTGGCAGAGTAGGGCATTGCGGTCTTTGTCAGCCCAGTCGGCAAGGTGCTGGACGAAGTTCTCAACCTGCTCCCGTCTGGCCTCCCGCAACGTCTTTACGCCGCAGAAGTCGGTCGCATAGGATTTGACCAGATTGGGATCGAGATGATGCTGGCGAATGACTTGGCAGAGACGATCACGGACAGTACGACCAGTTCCGTTCCCGTTGACAGGTTGTGGCGGAAGCTTCGTTGGTTCCCGTCCGGACTCGACCGAGCAGATACCGATCCCGTAGGCCTTCCGAAGGGCGCGGTTCACCGCCCTAGTTTCGGCGACACGCATCTCCGCGCCGTGGACAAGAAAAGAGACATTGGACGGATCGGCATCGCCATACCCGACGAATCCTTTGCAGGTCGGCGATTTGTAAACTGTAGCCTTGAACACATACCTGCCATTTCTCGTATCGGAGAATTCTGAAATCGGCTGAACTTGAATCCCTCGGCAGCGTCGCCGAGCAGCCAACCGGATAAGACCGGTGTGGGTCACGTACCAGCCACTGCTCAGAAGTATGAGATCACCGTGCCTTAGTGAAAACGAAGAGT
>QIAK01000399.1 GCA_003225515.1 Acidobacteriota bacterium
CATGCAATCTTCCACACCGAAATCACCGGGCCCTCAAACAGAAATTCGAAAAGCGACCCGATTGTCTCGGGATGAATTGAAGCCGTTGCCAAGGAACTCCTCCTTACGATGCGTCGGTAACGCGCTCAGAAAAAAGGGGGCCACGGCCTAGCCGTGACCCCCTCACGTACGGCGTCCTTTGTACACCTGAGGACTGAGGAATGCAAACAGCACGATCGTTTGCTGAGGCATCGCACGAGGGGCCACGGCAGGGCAAACGGGGCGAAAAAAGCAACTCAAGGTCCTTCGACTGCGTAGCCCGGTTCGCTTCGCTCACCGATCTGCTTCGCTCCGGATGACAATGGATGATGGGTGACGCGAAAAACTAGACCGGTTTGCCGCGGAAGAAGTAGACCAGTTCGATGATCAGGATTACTACGACCATCAATTCCAGCACAAACGCGCGGGACTGGTTGAACTGGTCGACCATGAAGCGGTAGAGGTCTTCGGCGGTTTGCAGTTTTTCTTTGACCAGGTCTTTGTAGTCGGGTACTCCGACTTTTTGGGCGCACAATTTGTAGAGGCGGGCGGAGAACATGTCGCTGAGGAACTTGATGGCGTTGTCGGCGCGCTCGGTGAGTTCGTTCACGTCGAGCAGGACAGTGTGCAGTTTCGATGCGGCTCGCGCCGTTCGCCAGCGCGCCCATGTGCCGGTCCCGCCCTGTTCGAGGAAGTCGTAGACATTCTCCAGTTCTTCGGTAAGCAGTTCGTCATAGTGGCGGAACTCGAGCAACTGCGAATTGGCATACTGCAGTAGCTGGATCGCAGTCTCTGCGCCCGCGTCCGTGTCATAAATGAACGCCGCATTCCAGCCGATTACCGCGAGATCATTGGGATAGTAAGAAATTCTGGACTGCAGAATTTCCTGGCGCTCGCCTTCCGAGAGCATCGCCATCTCACCGCGCACGACCTGCGCAACCTGATCCTGATGGGAAGCCAGCAATTCGTCGGCGGACGGCGCACCCTCGATATGGCGCACGTAGAAGATGAAATAGTCCTCTTGCAGCCATTTGCTGCTGGTATAGGGTTTCACCAGCGCGGGAGCGGCACGTTCGAGCTTCTGCCGCACGATGCGCGAGGCCAGGGTTTCGAAGTTAGTGTCAGACGTCCAGCGCGCCGAAAGTTGAATGAGCGTATCCCACCCGCCGGAAAACGGCAGCTCAAAGACCAGGCTGACAACTCCGTAGTCGTAGTACTTGATCTGTCCTTCAAGGCGCTCCCCGTTTTCGAGGATCAGGGGCTCGAGCGTTTCCTCGACAGGAGGACGCTGGTAGCGGACGTATCCGGGAGCCTTTTGCTTGAAGCTGGCATCGGCAGTGCGCGCGCCGAAGATCTTGCGGAGTTCGTCCAGCCGAATCTCCTCACAAACATCGAACTGGATCAGCACCAGGACCGACCCGCGCAGCGGCACTGACAAGTTGGAGGCCTGCTGCACTTTGCTCGTCGGTGCCTGGGCCACGTCGCTGCCGACGATGGTTGTGAGTTGGCGATCCATAAGGGCGTCCTGGCGGATTAGAACCGGGCTCAGCAGGAGCACGGGAGGAAGCGGCTGTGACCTGATCTATTGTCCCAGAAACCGCAGCATTGAGCCATAGGGAGCCGAGGCAAGGCTAGCTGCCGAGGTAAATCTCTTATAATCAGCGACTTCGGGTGTATTGCCAGAGCAGCAAGCCGCCCGCGACCAATGCTCCCAGACCCAGTCCCGCCCGCGTCATGGACGAGCGTACCTCGGCATCCCGCTGGCGAACCAGCACGGACTCGGGGAACGGTCCGGCTTCACTTTTCGAGGACGACTTACCCGAGTTCGATGGGCCCAAGGACGATTGGAGCGCTATCTGAAGGACCTCAGCCAGGTGAAGCGCTCGTCGCTGAGTCCCTTGAGCGATCTGCTCGCGGCAGCTGAATCCGTCCGCAATAATAAGCCAATCCTGCGGGGCATTCCGGACTGCTGGTAGCAGCTCGAGTTCGCCGATCGCCATGGAGATATCATACTTGTCATGCTCGAAGCCGAACGATCCCGCCATCCCGCAGCATCCCGGAGCGGGAGCCTGGAAGTCGATGCCGATGCGGCGCAGCACTGATTCCTCGGCCGACATCTTCATGATCGACTTGTGATGGCAGTGCCCGTGCAACAGCGCCTTACGCTCGAACCGAGGCAAGGGAAAGTTTCCCGGCTGGAGTTCTAGAAATTCGCTGAGCAAATAAGTCTGGCGGGCGAGAGCCTGAGCGCGCCGATCGTGCGGAAAAAGGTTGATCAGCTCGTCGCGGAAGACAGCCACACAACTTGGTTCGAGTCCAACCACAGGAATTCCAGCTTCAATTTCGGGAGCGAGGGCATCGAGTATGTTGAGCAGCAAAGCTGACGCGCGATCGAGCATGCCGAAATCGTAAAGCGGACGTCCGCAACAGAGGTTGGCTTGCGGCAGGATGACGTGGTATCCGGCGGCTTCGAGGACTTCGGTGGCGGCCCGGGCGGTGGCGGGGTGGAAGTAGTTGTTGAAGGTGTCGGGCCAGAGCAGGACGAGCGGGGCGTCGGCAGCGGCACCCACAGCTTTCTTGTTCGATCGGCGTTGGAACCAGGATGTGAAAGTTTCGGGAGCGAAGGCTGGAATGCTGCGCTGACGGGGAATGCCGGCGAACATCTTGGCGATATCGCGCAGGAATGGCAACTGCGTCGCCAGATTAGCCAGTCCCGGAACGTTCGATGCCAGCCGCGCCCAGACATCGATGTTGCCGAAGGCATAGGCGCTGCGCGGGCGCGCGCGCCCTTCGTAATAGTGCGATAGGAATTCCGCCTTATAAGTGGCAACATCAACGCCGACCGGACAATCGCTCTTACATCCCTTGCAGGCAAGGCAAAGATCGAGCGAGTCTTTCACTTCCTGGCTGCGCCATCGGTCGCGAATGACCTCGCCCTGAGTCATCTCCCACAGCAGGTGGGCGCGGCCGCGGGTGGAATGTTCTTCGTCACGGGTGACGCGATAACTCGGGCACATCACTCCACCATCTTCGCGGCGGCACTTGCCCACGCCCACGCAGCGCAGCGCGGCATGCGACAGGCTGCCTTGATCGGCGGGGAACTGAAATCGCGTCTCCGGCTGCCAAGGGGCGAAGTCCGGGCCGAGCCGGAACTTTGCCCGGATTCATCTTCCAATCAGGATCCCACGCGGACTTGAACTGGCGGAATGCCTGCATCAATTCCGGCCCAAACATTTTCGGAAGGAGTTCGCCGCGCGCCTGTCCATCTCCATGTTCGCCGGAGAGTGATCCGCCGTAGCTGACGACGAGATCGGCAGCCTGTTCGACGAATCTTCGGAATTTGGCAATGCCCTCTTTCGATTGCAGGTCGAAGTTCAGCCGGGTGTGCACGCAGGCGTGGCCGAAATGTCCATAGAGCGAGCCTTTGTAGTCGAACTCACCCATCATCTTGCGCAAATCGCGAAGGTAGCCCCCCAGCTTTTCCGGAGCGACAGCAGAGTCCTCCCAGCCTTCCCAGTTCAGTGGCTCGCCCGGCACGTGCGAGGTGACTCCGAGACTCGCCTCGCGAATCTCCCAAATGCGTTTGGCTTGCTGGCTCGCGAACAGCCGAGTATTTGGCGGACTCGCGCTACGCCTGAGTGCGTCGGCGAGCGCCTGGGCCTGAGATTCAGCTTCTTTTTTGTTCTGGCCGCCGAATTCGACCATGAGCCAGCCTCCACCTTCGGGAAGCAGCGCGAGACCTTCCGGATTTGTGCCTTTGGTGCGCGTGTAGTAGACGAGAAGATCGTCAAAGCCCTCGAGGCCGATGGGCTTGTGCTCCATGATTTGGGGGATGTGGTCGGCGCATTGAAATATATCGGGATAGGCCACGACCAGCAGAACGCGCTCGGGCGGACTCTCCACCAGCCGGCAGGTTGCCTCGAGGACTGTCGCGCAGGTGCCTTCCGAGCCGACGAGAGCCCTTGCGATATGAAAGCCGTTTTCTGGGAGCAGGTAGTTCAGGTTGTAGCCGGAGACGCGGCGGGGGATGTTGGGGAACTTCTGGCGGATGAGATTTCCGTATTGATCTGCAATTTGCTTCAGCGAGTTGCGGAGTTGAGTGGCACGGTCTGGGTTGCTGCGACCCGATGGACCCAGGCCGCGGGCGGGCGAGGGCACCCGCCCCACAGAACCTGGACGGACGAAGATGTCCGTGCCTACATTGTCCGTCCCCTTATGCTCCGTGCCTACATGATCTTGGATGAGATTCTGGCCGATTTTTAGGCGTACGCCGTCGTAGGTGACAACGTCGAGTTCCTCGATGTTTTCGTCGGTCTTGCCGGCCATCACCGAATGGACGCCGCAGGAATTGTTCCCGATCATGCCGCCGATCGTGCAGCTGGCATGGCTGGCGGGATCGGGCGCGAACGTCAGATGATGTTTCTCGGCGGCATTGCGAAGACGATCAAGCACGACTCCGGGTTGCACGCGGGCGATACGGCGCTCCGCATCAATCTCGATAATCTCTGCCATGTACTTGGAGAAGTCGAGAACTACGGCAATGTTGCAGCACTGCCCGGCGAGTGAAGTGCCGCCGCCACGGCACAGCAGAGGCGCTCCGAAGTCACGGCACAGGGAAATCGCAGCCAGGACGTCATCGTTATCGCGAGGAAGGACCACGCCGATCGGGACTTGGCGGTAATTCGATCCATCGGTCGCGTATAACGCGCGACTGCCGGTATCGAATCGGACGTCTCCGGCAATGCGGGAACGCAAGGCTTCGGCGAGATCTGTGGCGTCAGCCGAAGAAAACTTTGAGGCTGCCGCCGAGCCTTGCTCTCTGTCTCGCATGGGCCGGCTTCTTAGTCGCTGGATTTTTTGGTTACGCTGCTGATCTGAAACTTAGTGGTGTCGCCCTCTGTTTCGATGTTGATGGTGACCGCGTTTTTCTGGTCATTCGAAACGATGCTGCAGCGGTTCTGATCCGACGAAGTCGTCATCGCACGGGGGAACCTGGATTTGTAGAACTCGCAAACTTTCTCCATTGAATCGCTGGTCTGGAAGCTGGCTGTTACGGTGCGAATGTTCCCGAAGCTTGCGGATGACGCGCCGTTCTTTTGTACCTCGGCTCCGGGGTACACATCGATTCCAAGATCCTTTGCGGCCTGAGCAGGATCTTTCGATGTTTCGACGCTGCCGAAGGGAGTATCGAGTTTCACATGATCGCCATTCTGCGACACATGGGCATTCTTCGCGACACGGTAGATGAAGAAACTGAAAGCTCCCACACTGAGGATACCCAGACCTATGATGATGGCGATCACGATCAGAATAATCTTC
>QIAK01000400.1:0-3163 GCA_003225515.1 Acidobacteriota bacterium
AGTAGAACCCGCACAGTGGGGCAAAGAGCAAGGGAGCCGAACTTGGCTCCCCTTTTCAATTGGTTTGTTTTCAATGGAAAGATGGTGCGCCCTGAGAGATTCGAACTCCCGACCTTCTGGTTCGTAGCCAGACGCTCTATCCAGCTGAGCTAAGGGCGCGGATCTGCTTGGCAGGAAAAACTGAATTTTGATTATAGCGAAGAATCGCTTGCCTGAGAACGACCTTGTCTCACAGCCTTGTTGCTAGTACTGCGGGAGTACTGCGCCCCGTCACTCGCAATGAATACGGCAAAAAAACTTTTCAACAGGCACGTCTTGGCCTTTTTGTTGCGTCAATCGCTCGAAGTAATTCTTTCCTCAGGTTGGGCAATTCCTACCGGGGCTGGAACCCAAGCCGCCCTTATTTTACAGGCAGTTACAGATGGCATGCTGTTTGCAACACATAAGAACAGACGAAGTGGCGCGCAACGGGGTGCTTCAGAGAATAACTTCGGCCAGAGGTTTTCTGTGAGCACCCCTTGCTTTTCCCCCTAGGCAGGGCACCCCTCCCATCCCCCATTGCTCCGCAGGTGCGCAAAATTCCGCGTAACGCAGTCGCGCGCCATCCCTCTTCTGCCATTGAGATTGCCCCTCAACCATCTCGGAACCATACCGCTGTCAGGCCAAGGCCACTGGTTCACGTACATCTATGCCGGCGTTCCGCAACAATTTCGCGACCGCATCCTGTTTCATCCGGGACGCGTCAAACTCCACTCGCACCGTACGCTCCTTGGCGTTGAACTGAACTCGCCGAATGCCGTACACCTCGCGCATCGTGTCAATTGCCCGCAGTTCGTTCTCGCCGGGAATCGCGCCATAATTGAACACCACTTCAAGGAACGTCATGGATTCAAGCCCTTCGCTATGATGGATTGGAAGTCCCGGCCGACTCGCCGGATGAATCCAATATAGTGCATTGCCAATCAAATCACACAGCCTCAGCTTCGAGCGACGCAGCCGCGGAGAAAAGCCAGGCACGCTGTAAACTGAAATCTGCAGAACAGGAATCGAGTCCCGCAAGGGGCGGCATCCGATTCCTTTGTACACGAACCGCCGAACGCCCATGACCGCCTCCAGTTCAGCCCATAGCACAGAACGCGACCCGGTCTGCGGGATGAATGTCAACCCCGCCACAGCCAAACACGTTCACGAGCACGCCGGAAAAAAGCATTACTTCTGCTGCGCCGGTTGTGTTGCAAAATTCAAAGCTGATCCGCAGTCGTATCTGAATAAATCCAAGCCCTCCGGCCTGGTTACGTTGGGCAAGCCACCGGCGTCGAAACCTGCTTCGGCCCCGGGAACCGCAAGCCTGAGCCAGCGAGGGGGAAGCCAGACTCATTACGTTTGTCCCATGTGTCCCGAAGTTCGGGAAGCCAAGCCCGGAGCCTGCCCGTCCTGCGGTATGGCCCTCGAGCCCGACGTCCCGCTCGCCTCCACACGCACCGAGTACACCTGCCCGATGCATCCTGAGATCGTTCGCGCCGAGCCGGGCTCGTGTCCGATCTGCGGCATGGCGCTCGAGCCGCGCACGGTCACCGCGACGCAAGAAGAAAATCCCGAACTCCGCGACATGACGCGCAGGTTCTGGGTCGGTGTCGCGCTTACCGCGCCGCTGCTTATGATCGCGATGGGAAGCATGCTGTGGCCGCACTGGTTCAAGGGCGGTCTCGCTATTAATAGGGGCGACCGGTCTGTAGTCACGGCATGGAGTTCGATACTCCCATGGTTTGAGTTTGCACTCGCCACTCCAGTCGTCCTTTGGTGCGGCTTCCCGTTCTTCCAGCGCTTCTGGACTTCGCTGGTCAACCGCAGCCCCAACATGTTCACCCTCATCGGCCTGGGCACCGGCGTCGCCTATTTCTATAGCTTCATCGCCATCAGCGCTCCGAGGCTCTTTCCATCACAAATGCGTGGCATGGGCGGCTACCCCGACGTTTATTTCGAGGCCGCCGCCGCCATCACGACTCTGGTTCTGCTGGGCCAGGTCATGGAGCTCCGCGCCCGCAGCCGCACCAGCGCCGCCATTCGTGCGCTGCTCGACCTTAGCCCGAAAACTGCAAGGCTGCTGGCCGGCGATGGCACCGAAAAAGACATTCCTCTGGAGCAAGTCAAACCGGGAGACCGCCTGCGAGTCCGTCCCGGTGAAAAAATTCCAGTCGATGGCATGGTCCTCGAAGGCCGCAGTTCGGTCGACGAGTCGATGATTACAGGCGAATCGGTTCCAGTCGAGAAAGAGCCCAACAGCAAAGTCATCGGCGCCACCATCAACACCACCGGATCATTCGTCATGCGCGCCGAGCGGGTCGGCTCCGAAACCTTGCTGGCGCGTATCGTCCAGATGGTTGGGCAGGCGCAACGCAGCCGCGCTCCCATCCAGCGCCTCGCCGATCGCGTTGCCGCATGGTTCGTGCCTGCAGTCGTCGCAGTTGCAGCACTCACATTCGTTGCGTGGCTCGCGTTTGGTCCGCAGCCGCGCCTTGCGCACGCGCTAGTCAATGCCGTCGCCGTCCTCATCATCGCCTGCCCGTGCGCTCTTGGACTCGCCACGCCGATGGCGATTATGGTCGGCACGGGCCGCGGCGCGCACGCCGGAGTCTTGATCAAGAACGCCGAAGCGCTGGAGACGCTCGAAAAAGTTGACACGCTGGTCGTCGACAAGACCGGCACTCTGACAGAAGGGAAGCCGAGACTCACCCGCGTAACATCTCGCGGAGAATTCAGCGAAGACGAACTGCTCCGCCTGGCCGCCAGCCTCGAACGCGCAAGCGAACATCCGCTTGCTGCCTCGATCCTCGACGGTGCACGGTCGAAAGGGATCGCGCTAGCCGATGTGATGGAATTCCGGTCCTATCCCGGCAAAGGCATCAGCGGCATCGTCGAAGGCAAGTACATCGCAGCCGGCAACGAGCAATTCATAGGCGACGAAAATATTTCAATTCCCGATCCTCCGGAGAACTGGCTGAGGGCGGGAGAGACCGTAATTTATGTCGCGATCGACCGCAAATTTGCCGGTTGGCTTTGCACTGGAGATCCGCTGAAGCATCGCCTTCCGGAAACCGTGCGTGACTTGATGGCGCAAAGCCTGCGCGTGGTGATGCTCACCGGAGACAATCGAGCTGCCGCC
>QIAK01000400.1:3280-4251 GCA_003225515.1 Acidobacteriota bacterium
GGCATCAACGACGCGCCCGCTCTCGCTCAAGCCGATGTCGGCATCGCCATGGGCACCGGCACGGACGTTGCGATGGAAAGCGGCGGCATTACGCTGGTGAAAGGCGATCTCGCCGGAATCCTCCGCGCCCGCAAACTTAGTCAGGCGACGATGCGCAACATCCGCCAGAATCTTTTCTTCGCCTTCATCTACAACGCCATCGGAGTTCCCATTGCCGCCGGCGTTCTCTATCCCTTCTTCGGCATCCTGCTCAGCCCCATCTTCGCCGCCGCCGCCATGAGCTTCAGTTCAGTCTCAGTCATCACCAATGCCTTGCGCCTCCGCCACACCAGGCTGTAGTGGCCTTACGGCTTCCGGCTTTCGGCTTCCGGAAGCCGGTCAGCGGACTCCGGAAGCCGCTGCTACAGCTTCCCAAGAAAGTCCGTAATCTCCGGCTCCGTCCAGTCCACGGCCCCGATGAACTTCCTTCGCATCACGCCATCGCGGTCAATGATGTAGGTTTCAGGAAATTTCGAAGTGCCATAGAGCGCGCTACTCTTCTGGTCAGGATCGCGCACCGTCAACAGGTTCACGTTGTGATCCTTCACAAACTGCCGGTATGCGCTCTGGTCCACGTCGACGCTCACGGCGAGAACCGTTTCTCCCTTTACCTTCATGCGCCGCTGCATTTCCATTAGCGACGGGCGTTCCTCAATACACGGAGGGCACCACGTCGCCCAAAAATTCAGCACGACCACCTGCCCTCGATACTGGCTCAACGTGATCTTGCTCTGCGCATCCTGAACCGTGAACTCCGGGGCATTTGTCCCAATGCGTGGCGGCCGCGATCCGCTGTAACAAGCCGACATCGCCAGCAGCATCGAGCACACGAGAAGAGAAGATAGGAAATGAGAAGCGCGTCGCACACAGCTATAATAATGGATTCGACGAATGATTCCGCCAGAAACAATGTCAGAAACAATAAAGAGAGG
>QIAK01000400.1:4274-5672 GCA_003225515.1 Acidobacteriota bacterium
CGCGTAACGAGGAGGTCAGCGTTGCCGAGTGCCTCCAATCTCTGGTGGCGCAGTCAGGCGTGGCTTTCGAAATCATCCTCGTCGACGACCACTCCACCGACCGCACCCGTGAAATCGCCCTGTCATTCCCCACGGTGCAAGTCGTCGAAGCGGGCCCTCTCCCCCAAAGCTGGACTGGTAAAAACAATGCCGTTACAACCGGAGCACGCTTGTCCCGCGGAGAATGGCTGCTTTTCACCGACGCCGATACCGTGCACCTGCCCGGATCACTGTCAGCCGCCTTGAATGAAGCCCAGCAGAACGGCGCCGAATTGCTCTCCTATTCGCCCGAACAAATCGCAATCACTTTCTGGGAGAGGGCGATCCTTCCCGTAGTCTTTGCGGAACTGGCGCGCCAATACTCACCCACGAAAGTCAGCGATCCTGCATCCCCGGTCGCCGCCGCCAATGGCCAATATATCCTCATCTCCCGTGATGCTTACGAGGCCATTGGAGGCCACACCGCCGTTGCCAACGACATTCTCGAGGATGTCGCACTGGCTCGCGCCGTAAAAACTTCCGGCCGCAAGATTCTCTTTCGCTACGCCGCCGATCGAGTCCGTACCCGCATGTACCGCAATTACCGCCAACTCCGTGAAGGCTGGACCAAGAATCTCGCACTCCTGTTTCCGAATCCCGGGTGGCTCGCGCTGAAGACGCTCGTGTTGTGGGCAATCCCCGTGACCCTTCTTCTGTGGGCAGTTATTTCGCGCGGCACAATTGCTTCACTATGGTGGTGGGACGCGGCCCTAGCCGGGGGAATGCTGATTGTTACTCTGTGTCTCCGCCGCGCTAACTTCAGGTGGAACATGAACTTTCTCGCAGCAGCCTTTGGCATGCCGATGTTCGCCTACCTGTTGCTGCGTTCTAAAATTGCCCACGCGAATGGTGAAGTTTCCTGGAAGGGAAGAACCTACGGGCCCACCGAGTCTGCACCAGATCACCGCACAAATCCTGTCCCCGAACACAAACCAACTACCGCATGATAATCCTCATGAAACGCGCTCTCGTAATTCTGCCAATGATTCTTCTGCTCGGTCTATCCAGCCTTACCAGTTCCCCTATTTCGGCTTTCGCGCAGGACTCCGCCCCTCAGTTTACCGAGGTCACAATCGAAGCCGGCTCGCGCGTTGGACCTCTGAAGCTTGGCGACTCGCGCGAACGCGTGCTCGAATTGCTTCCCAAGAAAGAGGAAGACCAGGAGTGGAGCAACAACTGTGGCACCACCATCGACTGGGTGGATTCAACCAATCGCACCGGTCGCGGCGACGTGTTTGTCCGGCTCAATAAAAAAGGCAAGGTCTTTCAGATCGAATCCTCCACCACGCGCTTTCATACCAGCGAGGGTATTACAACGTT
>QIAK01000401.1 GCA_003225515.1 Acidobacteriota bacterium
GCACGCCGAAAAACGTCGGCGCCGAGAATGCTGAGAAATAGGAATGCTATCGCCATCCATCCATCCGGCTGGGCGCTGGAATCGAGATACCGCCGGTAGGCCATCGCGAACCAGTGAATGCCGTAAGCCGTAAAGGCCAAGCCGGCCATATACAGAGGAGCAGCTTTGCCGAAGACGTTGAACCATGTCAGTCCGGTCAGCAGATAGATTCCGGTGAGGAACTGCATGAAGCCAGGCATCCAGAAGCCCCACAGGCCCATCGTGCGGTTGACCTCCGGACTGCTCTTCGGAAAACCAAACAGGGCCTGACCACCCCAGATGAAGTAGCCGGTCCCCAATCCAAAAAAACCGATGGCGACCGGGACAAAAGGCGAACTTGCAAATGTAAACACTTGATCTGTCATTTTGATCTCACCCTCCTCTTGGCGAGTGCACGTTTTATTCCACATAAACAGTGAAGGGGATAAGCAAGAAGAAGAGGACCGATCACTTAAAGGATTGGCATCACAGCGTCCCCTGGATCTTTTGCCTTCGATTAGTGGGGATCGCACGTTCGCGCCGTCCAAATACCGACGCTGCTATCGGCCTGCCGACACCTACAACATCGTTGACATTCACCGCGAACACAAAATCTCGCAAAAGCCTGAGGTTGGCGGAGTTGGAGTTTGGAGATCTGGATGCAATGGATTGGAATAGGAGCGGAGGAGATGAAAATGGCGAAACAAAATACAAGAAAGTGCGCACGTATTCCGTGCCTGTGCGACGTCGTGGATGGAGAAGAATACTGCGGGCAAATCTGTCGTGATGCCGGAAGTGAAGACGTTGAGATCGCGTGCCAATGTGATCATCTGGCATGTCCGCTCCCAATTCGGCAGTTCGCTACGGGAAGTGCCGCTGGTCTGGCAAGCTGAAAACGATCGCGTAGTTCGGCGCCGCTCCGCGACAGAAAGACGCGAACACGGGTCGGCGACGTTAAGAATCGAAGGAGCATCAATTGTGAAACTCATAAAACAGAGTCTGTCCCTTTTTCTTTCTGGGTGCCTTATGCTCGCCACGGCTTCGGGAGGGTTCGCCGCGCAGGCGGACCAGTCTTCCACACCACCATCGGTTCAAGCGGCACAACAGACGCCAGAACAGTTGCAGCAACTGGTTGCCCCGATCGCCCTATATCCGGATGCGCTGGTGGCGCAGATCCTTGCAGCAGCAACCTACCCCGACCAGATCGTTGAAGCAGACCGGTGGCTTGAGCAACACAAAGATCTCAAGGGCGAGGAACTGGGAAAAGAAGTCGATAAGCAGCCCTTGGACCCGAGCGTCAAGGCTCTCGTCGAGTTTCCTTCGGTGCTCGCCAACATGGACAAGAATCTTTCGTGGACCTCATCGCTAGGCGATGCTTACGTCAACCAAGAGCAGCAGGTGATGGACGCCGTTCAGGTTATGCGTGACCGTGCGGAGAAGGCGGGAAACCTAAAGAGCACATCGCAAGAAAAGGTAAGCACGCAGGGTCAAACCATTGTGATCGAACCGGCGGACCCCGAAGTTGTTTATGTGCCTCAGTATGATCCTTGGCTAGTTTATGGAGAACCCCTTGGCGTGTGGCCGGGCTGGTACTGGTATCCGGGATTGTATCTGGAAGGACCGGGAATGGAGTTCGGCTTCGGATTTGGAATTGGCTTCTTCGGCGAGTTCGGCTGGGGCTGGGGGCACTGGGGATACGATTGGCATCACCACGGGATCATGTTCGACCACCACGGCTACGTCTCTCATAGCAGAGTCTTTGTCAACCGTGAGCACTTCAATGCTGCCGGCGGAGTTCACGGCGGGGGTGCGAGAGGGTTCGCGGGTGGCCAGCACGGATTTTCATCGCATAGCCAGGCGGGCACTCATTCCGGCGCCTTTAGCGGCTTTAATCATGGAGGAGCGACGAGAGGTTTTTCTTCTCGCGGCCAATCCAGTGTAGGCGGCGGCTTTCATGGCGGCGGAGGGTTCCACGGAGGCGGTGGTCATGGCGGCGGTGGCCACAGGTAATCCAGTTCAACATCCACGAACACAACTGACGACTATGGAGAAAATGAGTCATGTGCACGAACAATATCAAGATTGAAACACTTGAGACATCTATTGTGAGGGTTACTGGCGGCGTCACATCTGGCATTCGACTTCTGCTGATGCTGACTTTGCTTGTAGTGGCCTACGCGGAGCCGAGCTTTGCTGAGGAATCGCAGGCAAAAACGTTTTCATCTCCAGCCCAAGCTGTTAACGCGCTCGTTCAGGCTGCACACGCTGGAGATGAGCAGGCGCTGGAAACAATTTTGGGAGCAGGAAACGAAGTCACGTCCTCAAGCGATAAAGAGGAGGACAAGCTGGAGCGCGAGCAATTCTGCCAGAAGTACAAGGAAATGCACCGTCTGGTCCAAGAACCTGACGGAAGCACTGTTCTGTACATCGGAGCAGAGAACTGGCCTTTCCCCATCCCGTTGGTCGCCAGCAACGGAGACTGGCATTTCGACTCTGGCCGCGGCAAGCAGGAGATCTTATTCCGCAGAATCGGAGAAAACGAGGCCGCCGCCATTGCAGTGTGTGAGGAATTCGCAATGGCAAAGAATGCAAGCGCGGCAAAGGCAGACAGCGAAGATGCAATCACCCGATACGCTGAGAGACTGGCCACCGCAGCAGCAAGTAACGACAACAAAGATTCCGGTCCTTTTCATGGATACTACTTTCGAGTCT
>QIAK01000402.1 GCA_003225515.1 Acidobacteriota bacterium
ACTCTCGGCCACGTCCGGCCGGCTGGATTGTTTGGACGGTGTCTTTTCCATTCGTTCTTTCCCTGTCAACCCCGGTGCTCTGATTCGATGATAGGGAAGCGAACGCGCGGGGGCAAGGCGCTGAAACCTGGTTGTAACGACCGGTCGGTCAGCGGCGAGGCTGACGCTCCGCAGTTGCTCTGAGAGAACTCCATCAGAAGCAAGTGGCAGTAGCGGGCAAGAAGGGGTCGACAACGCCGTGCTTCGCTGAGGCGAAGCACTCGCTCCGCTCAGGATGAGAAGTATTGCTTGCGCGAGAGTTCCCAAGCTTTGGCGTACTTCCATGACACGTATACGGCGTGATAGAGATGCAAGAGCAGGCCTTCGCGGCCATCCAGGAATCCGAGACGAAAAACATAGTTGTAGATGAACGTGGCCACGGGACGCAGAACGATGTTACGATCATCTCCGCGCCAAGGGATGAGTAGCGATTCATGTGTTCGATGTAGTCGGAGAGCGTCGGGTAGGAGTGGTGGAGGAGGGCGCCAACCCGGACTATCGCGGTGGGGCGGTTGCTGTGAGCGTCTTCGTGGACAGCGCGACTTTCGTCGAAGCGTGCGTGTCCACGCGAGAACAGTCGAAGCTTGCGATCCGGGTAAAAACCGCCGTGTTTAATCCAGCGCCCGAGAAAGTGGTTCTTGCGTGCAATCCAAAAAGCGGAAGCCAGGGTGCCTACGTTGGTTCGAAGATCCTCGTATCGAGCTTTAACGCGAGGAGCCAGATTCCACTCCGGAGGACCATTCTCCGCGTCGGTCATTGCGGAAGAGATGTGGGCAGCCAATTCTGCGTTCACTTCCTCATCCGCATCCAGACTCAGAATCCAATCTCCCTTTGCCCTGTCGATAGCCGAGTTCTTCTGTGCAGCGAAGCCTTTCCATTCTTCCACAAACACTTTCGCGCCGTACGACTTTGCTATCTCGACGGTGCGGTCGGTCGAGCCGGAGTCGACGACGATGATTTCGCCTTTGCCCTCGGAGATCATCGAACTTACACTCTCCAACGTGCGCGCGAGGTTGGCCTCTTCGTTGAATGTGATAAGGACGACGGAGAGCAGCATGGGACGTTCAGCCATTCGTTATGGCAAACTCGAAATTGTCTCATACCGATTCGGTGCTGTGGAGCAACCGTTTGACGGTGGCGGGTCGGTTTGAATTTTTTCTAGGATTAGTCATCCCGAACGCCCGCGTTTTCACCAGCGCGCGGAGGGATCTCGCGCGCATCACCCGTGTCGTTCCGCGCGCGCGCCTGCACGTGCCTGCGCGCGCCTGTACTTACAACGAGCTACATCGTCCCTCCTGGAGCGGGTTGGGCCTGAATCGCAGGTTCCTGGCGCGGAGCTACGTAGGGGACAGTGGGTAAATGTGTGACTTGGCCGCGAGTGGCGTCGCCGATATCGATTCCGGCATGATCGAGCAGCAACCCGGTGGCGCGACCGAGTTCGATGCGCGACTTTTCGTAAGCGGCCTTTGCCGACACCAGATTCGACTCGCCCGTGGTGAGCGTGGCGGCGTCTTGCAGAATTGCAGTCTGCGTGGTGAGTCCCACTTTCAACTTTTGTTGATCGGCGTCCAGCGTCTGCCGAGCCAGGTCGACGGCGGATTGCGCGGCTTGCACTGCGGCCCGATTCTGGCGCACATCAAATTGCGCGTTCCGAACCTCAATGCGTACCTGATTTTCAAGCTGGTGCGCGCGCACCTGCGCCTGGCGATATTCCAGTTCCGCACGCACCTGGTTCGATTGCGCCAGGCGATTGCGAATTGGGATGGTGAGTGAAAGCCCAACACCCTTGTCGGGCGCAGTCCCGTTGACGAGTTGATTCAGAGTGCCCCCGTACCCGACTGGTGCCGGCGGCGTAGAGCCCTGGAAGGGCGGCGGCACGCTGGAATAGCAACCGGAGGTGACAGTTGCGCTGCAGCGAACAAGGCTGGGATTGATGGCTCCTCCGACTCCCGACCCTCCGTAGTAGACGAAAGCATCGAGCGTGGGCAGCAGAGCATTGCGGACAGCCTTGGTGCTGATGTCGCGGGAGTTGAGATCGATGCGCGACTCCACCAGTTCGGCGCGATGCTGCAGCGCTTCATTAATCATGTCCTGGATAGGAACGGCAGGTTCCTCTTGCGGCACCTGCACTGTCGAGGTTGGGATGACATCGGCCTCGGCGAGCACCGGATCCTCAATGCTGCGGCTGAGCGCGTTCTTCATCAGCAACTGCTGAAGCTGCAGGTTATTTTGAGCGACGATCAAGTTCTGCTGATACGTAGCGACAGTGCTCTGTGCGCTGACCACCTGAATGGGTGGGATGGTCCCGACTTGCGATTGGCGTTTGGCATCTTCGAGGGCCTTTTGCCCGTAGGTGAGGGCTTCCTGCTGTACGCGCACATTTTCATAGGCGAAGACCAGGTCCCAATACATGTTCTCGATCTGGTCGACGGTAGTGATGACTTGCAGACGGAAGGCAACGTCGGAAATCTCGCGGTTGTTTTTTGCGATGCGGATGAATCGGGTGTTGGGCAGGAATCCGAAGCCCTGCAGCAGATTTTGTGTGAACCTGAACTGAAAATTCGAAGCCAGCTGCGGCGTCAGCAGGGAGGAGGTACTGTTGGTCGTAACGTGTGTGTTGTTAAACCCCGCGGTCAGCGTGCTTCCCCATTGGAAACCCTGAGAGTAGGAAAAGTCGGAAGTGTAGGTGTTTTGGGCGATGACGCCGCCCGGAGCGGGGCTGAACAAGGTCACGGCCTCGGTATTGTTCTTGTCGAGTTGCAGCGAGCCGGTGAGTTGCGGATCGAAGCTTGGAATGGGCGATCCCAGGCCGAGTGTCGAATTGACCAAACCGTTGGTGCCAGTGCCGGCCCCGCCGGCTGCGACCGTGGTGCCGCCGGTGCCGGAGCCGACGGTTCCGCCGAGTCCGCCCACGCCGCCGCCAGGAGTGTTCTGCACAATGCCGGTATTGACGCCCAGAATGTTGGCTCCAGACCTGGAGCGGAGCACGTCGGCCTCGGCGATGTTCAGGTTATAGCGCGCGATGTCAAGATCGAGATTGTTTTCGAGAGCGAGGGCGACGGCGTCATCGATAGAAAGATATATCTTTCCCTCTCGCATGAGCGAGTCGATACGCGGCGAGTTGCCCAGATTGGGCGGCGCGAGTTCCTGATGCATGTAAGGTCGCAGCACATGGGGAAAGGCGGAGCGCGGAACCGAATAGTCCCTGAGGAGAACAGGCTGCGGCTGCGCCGGCTGAGGTGTTGCCGGAGGCGCAGTTTGGGCCGGTGTGGGAGCCG
>QIAK01000403.1 GCA_003225515.1 Acidobacteriota bacterium
GAGTGTACGAGATTGTAAAGAATTGTGGCGCCAAGAGTGCAGAAAGAAACGCCGCTGTCGATGGAGACAGCGGCGTCGGTGCGTGCAGAGTCTTTACCGCTGCGGTTGAATCGATGGCGTCGTGGATGGCAGGTCCTTCCGCGGAGCGACATATGGTACGTTCGGCATGCGTGTCACCTGGCCTCGCGCGGCATCGTCGACACTAATGGCGTTGTGGTCAAGCAGAGTGCCGACGGCCCGGTCGAGTTCGACTCGCGACTTCTCATAAGCGGCCATCGCGGAAAGTAGAGTCGATTCAGCCGTAGCCAACGCACTTCTGTTCTGCAGGACGGCAGTCGTAGTCGATGTGCCGAACTGATACTTCTT
>QIAK01000241.1:0-4924 GCA_003225515.1 Acidobacteriota bacterium
ATGAAGACCAGCGGTCAAGGAGCGCCATCGATGGACGAAACATCGAGCGCGTACGGCTCCAGTCTCACAGGAGAGGGCGATCTGTCGAGCAGCGTGCAGCCAGCGGGAGGCCAGAACTCTTCTCGGATGCGAGGCGTAGCTAACACGCCGCCGTTGGAAGATATCTCTCTGAGTTCGGAATTCGGCGGCGAACAGTCGAATCAGAATCTCTATGCTGCCAATCTGCCGAATGAAGGAATGTCATCGTCGAATCCATTTTCACTGGGATCGATCGAATCCGATACGGGATCCTCGCATTACGAGCTTTCCGGAAATAGCTCGAGCGCCACAGAGAACGCGTTTCGGTTGCGCGAATCCGGCGCAAACTCACGCCTCGTGCGCAGGCCGAACCCCTATAACAACATACCCTCGCTCTATGACATGTACCTGCAGGCCACGCCGCGCCCGGCTGCGCTGGAGCGTTTCGGAATGCAGGTGTTCAGATATGGCTCTCGCGATTTGCAGGCCATTCCAACTGATCTTCCCGTCGGTCCCGAGTACGTCCTGGGGCCCGGTGATGCGGTTTCGATCGACTTGTGGGGTGGCGTTTCGAAAAAGTTTATTGAGGTAGTTGATCGCGAAGGGCGGATCAGCCTTCCGGAAACTGGGCCTGTGATGGTCTCGGGGAGATCTCTTGCTGACGTGCAGCAATCCGTTCAAAGAACACTGCGCACGCAATTCCGTGATGTTTCTGCTGACGTGTCCCTGGCGAAGTTGCGAACGATTCGCGTCTACGTGGTCGGCGACGTGGCGCAGCCGGGTGCGTACGACATCGGCTCCCTTTCGACTCCACTCAACGCACTCTTTTCGGCAGGCGGGCCGACCTCTCGCGGATCGCTTCGGATCCTGAAACATTTGCGCGGAAATCAACTGGTCCAGGATGTAGATGTGTACGACCTTCTCCTGCATGGAGTGAAAGGTAATTTGCAAAGGCTGGAAAACGGCGACACAGTAATGGTGCCGCCTCTCGGCCCCGAAGTGAACATTGAAGGCATGGTGCGGCGCCCTGCGATTTACGAAGAAAAGGATGAGCAGTCACTGGCAGACGCGCTCTCGCTGGCGGGTGGATTGCTTCCAGGGGCGACGCTGCGTCACATAGAAGTTCAGCGCCTGGTCGCCCACCAAAAGCGGACGATGCTCAGTTTTGACATTCCGCAGGACGATTCTGCAGGCGATTCTCTCCGGCAACTTGAATCGTTTCATATTCAGGATGGCGACAAAATCAGGATCTTCCCAATCGCTCCTTACGCGCAGGATGCCGTTTATCTCGAGGGCCATGTTATTCGCCCGGGCAAGTATTCATTCCGCGCAGGCATGCGGGTGACGGATCTGATCAGTTCTTACAAGACCAGCATCGGGCTATGGCGAGATCATTCGCCTGAGCCAACCGGATTTTCGTCCCACAGTGCAAAGCTTCGATCTCACGCAGGCGCTGGGGGACCCAAGCAAGGCCCCGCTATTGCAGCCGCTGGACACGGTTCAGATTTTCGGCCGCTACGATTTCGAGGATCCGCCAGTCGTCTCGGTGTTAGGTGACGTGCGCGTTCCGGGCACGTATCGAACGTCTGGTGACATTCACATCAGCGATGCCATCCATTTAGCCGGCGGGTTGGCGCCGGATGCTCAGGCCACGGATGCGCAGGTCTTCCGTTACATGCCCGATAGCACTTTGAAAATTCTTAACGTTAAGTTGGAGAGTGCGCTGCAAGGCAGCCCATCGGACAACATCGTCCTCACTCCCCGCGACCGTGTGCTGGTGCATCGGAATGCCGCGGCTACCGATCCTGCCACCGTGTACGTGAAAGGAGAAGTTGCGCGTCCAGGCCGTTATCCACTGACCGGAGACATGCGGATCTCGGACTTAATACGCGCTGCGGGCGGGCTGAAGGAGAGCGCGGACACGAAAGCCGCCGACCTGACTCACTACGTCTGGGAAGACGACCGGCAGGTAACAGGTCAGCAGCAACAGATCACGATTGCCGATGCGCTTACAGGCGACTCCGAGAAGAATGCAGTGCTGAACAACGGTGATGTGCTTTCCATTCGACAACGTGCGGGTTGGGAGGACCTCGGTGCGTCAATGACCCTGCGCGGAGAAGTCGTGCATCCGGGAAGCTATGGCATTCGTCCTGGCGAAAGGCTGAGTTCGGTGTTAGTCCGCGCCGGAGGTTTCGGCCCAGCCGCTTATCCTTATGGCGCGTTGCTGGTGCGTACGGAGGTGCAGAAACTCGAACAGCGATCCTACGGAGAACTGATTCAGCGAGTTCGCGAACAACAGGCAAATCTGAAGTTGACCGCAGTGAGCACGCCCGATCCAGACCAGAGGCTTTCCGCGGAAGCGGCATTTGTACAGTGGCAAACCACTCTGGACAATCTTGTAACAAGTCCGCCGACGGGCAGAGTGACGATCCAAATATCCTCCAACATCCGAGCTTGGGAGAACACGGCTCGAGACGTCACCGTTAGGCCTGGCGACATTCTGATGATTCCGAAGCGGCCCAGTTACGTGCTCGTGCAGGGTCAGGTGTATGGGCCCACGGCGGTGGCGTACCGTCCCGGCAAGAGTGCGCGATGGTACCTGATGCAGGCTGGCGGCACGACAAACATGGCCAACAAGCGCGCCATTTTTGTGGTTCGCGCAGACGGCACGGTAATCGGCAATCACAGCTCTTACTGGCTCACCGGAAATGCGCTCAGTGTGGGGCTGCAACCTGGAGACATGGTGGTGGCACCGGAGAAGGCTCTGGGAGGTCCGCCGATCTGGAAGACGCTCTTCCAGAATGCGCAGGTGTTGAGTTCGATCACAACCAGCGCGATCCTGGCTGCGCACTACTGAGGACGCTTCCTGTGATGCGAACGTTTGAATGGATTTCATGCATGTTGCTTCTTGGAGCCGCGACTGTTTCTTGTGCGCAATTAAAGGGATCACAGGATTCGACTATGAATTCGAGCAAGACAAATGTGAGCCCCTTAAGCTCCACGGTGTCAGCTATCGACGGGGATAACAACACTCCTATCGCAACGGTGCCGGATAATCCACAGCCGCATGCGAGGGAGAATAGTTTGCGTGGTCTGCCGGCACAGCTGTTTCACGATCAAGTCGGGCTATGGACAAGTCCGGCGAGGGCGAGGATATCGGACGCGACCTGGCTTGTACCGATTGGTGGAGTAACGGCCGGTTTGTTTGCCACCGATAGCGATTTCAGCCGCCATCTTTCAAACGATCCGAGCACGCAACTGCGCTATCGCCATCTCTCCGATTACAGCGTCTATTCCATGATCGGCGGCGCCGGAGGGATGTATTTCCTCGGCTTAGCTACCCACAACGAGCACCAACGTGAAACAGGATTTCTTAGCGGAGAGGCGACTCTTGACAGCGTGGCCATCGTGGAAGCCATCAAACTGGCAACGCAACGCCAACGTCCTTTCCAGGCAAACGGCACCGGGCCATTCTGGAAAGGCGGCTCTTCGTTCCCCTCAGAGCATTCCGTCGTGGCATGGTCAATCGCAGGAGTCTTCGCCCACGAATATCCCAGTCCGCTAATGAGATTCCTTTCATATGGCTTGGCGACGGCGGTCAGCGTATCGAGAGTCCAGGCCAAGGAGCACTTCGCCTCCGATGTTTTCGTGAGCGCGGCCATCGGATACCTGGTCAGTTCGCAAGTCTACTCGCATCATCACAATCCTCAGCTGCGCGGCGGCACGTGGGAAGTTCCCGAGATTCGGCCGGAACGCCCGGAGCACTGGCAGTCGAAGTTCATGGGCTCGCCTTATGTCCCACTCGACAGTTGGATTTATCCGGCGCTGGAGCGCCTGACCGCTCTCGGTTACATCGACAGCGCTGTAGCCGCTATGCGGCCCTGGACGCGCTCGGAGTGTGCGCGGCAGATCGAAGAGGCGGGCGATCGCATTGGTGGGGACGATATGGAAGAGAGCGAGGCAGGGCGACTCTACCATGATCTGCAGGCTGAATTCAGTCATGAAGTGAACTTGCTCGGGGGTGGCGACAACCTTGAACTGCGTCTGGAGTCGACCTATACCCGGGCGACTGAGATCGTAGGCAAGCCTCTCACCGATGGATATCACTTCGGACAGACCATTGTGAATGATTTCGGCCGACCCGAGGAGCAGGGATTCAACAACGTTTCCGGAATGTCAGGATGGGCAACTGTCGGTCCATTTGCAATGTATGTTCGCGGGGAGTATCAGCATTCTCCCTCAGCACCGGGTTTGCCGCTAGCGGCTCGTGAAGCGATCTCGCTCGCCGATTTCAGTCACGACATCATTCCACCTCCCTTCCCAGTTCCTCCAGGCACGCCAATGCCCTCCGTGGATCGGGCTCGCCTGCTGGATGCCTACGTCACGATGAATCTGTCGGACTGGCAGTTTTCTTACGGAAATCAAAGCCTGTGGTGGGGTTCCGATGCTGGCGGAGCGATGATGATCGGCAACAACGCCGATCCGCTGAGAATGTTCCGCGTCAACCGCGTCACGCCCTTGAAACTGCCGAGTTTTCTCGGGGTGCTCGGGCCCATGCGGATGGAATTCTTTTTGGGCCAATATTCCGGGTACGAGTTCATGTTCACGCCAACCGGCCTGCTTGGAGAGTATGGCCAATCGCTGCATCCGCAGCCCATCGTTCACGGTGAACGATTCAGTTTCAAGCCCACGCCCAATTTCGAATTCGGCCTGTCGAGGACCACGGATTACGGGGGTCCAGACTATCCGCTGACCTGGCACACATTTCTGAGAAGCGTGTTTTCGACGGATCAGACCTTGCCGGGCGCCGCCAATAAGCCTGGCTCGCGCCGCTCTGGTGTTGATTTTAGGTATCGTGTCCGCGGCGGATTGACATTCTATGCGGATGGTTTCACCGAGCATGACA
>QIAK01000241.1:4937-19743 GCA_003225515.1 Acidobacteriota bacterium
GTCGCCGCCTGGCTCGGAGGAATTTATATTCCGCGGCTACCCAAACTTTCGAAGATGGATTTTCGCGCGGAAGGCGTCTACACCGATCCACCAATCGGCGGGAATGTCGGTTCGGGCTTCTTTTACTACAACCCCACGTGGATTTCAGGTTTCACGAATGCTGGCAATCTGATGGGCCATTGGGTGGGCCGCGAGGGCCAGGGAGTGCAGGCCTGGACGACGTATTGGCTCAGCCCCCGTAACAAACTCCAATTTCAGTTCAGGCATCTGAAAGTCAGCCGTGAATTCATTCTGAATGGCGGTACTTTGGCGGATGCAAGCGTGCGAGCGGATTTGTGGGCCCGGTCGAAGTTTAGTTTGACCGCGGCGGTCCAGTACGAGGCGTGGACTTTTCCGGTGATCGCGCCGACGAGGCAATCGAATATAGCTTCGTCGTTGCAGTTGACATTCTGGCCGAAGGGATTTTCGCGGGGAAATCCAAGTCAATAATTCAGAGTCGTCATGGGTGAGCAGAAATGCAGGGCAAGTAAATATGGGGAGTAAGGGAATCGCAAAGCGCGACCGGCGGTACGCTCCGGACCTCGAGCCCGAGTTAATCCCGGATGTCGTGGGAGATCACCGCGATGCGAGGAAAAAGACGATCGCGCGATTGGACTTGCTCTGGGAGTGTAGGGATCTTCTTTTCAGGTGGGCCGCGATTGGTCTCGTAGTGTCGGCCATTATCGCCTTTCTGATTCCCTCAAGGTATACGTCGACGACTCGCCTGATGCCTCCCGATCAGACCGGGCAGGGTATGGCCTCAATGATCTCCGCACTGGGAAAAGTCACTGGAGAGATGAGCGGTGTTGGTGGACAGTTACTCGGGATGAAAACCACGGGCGACATATTCGTTGGCGTGCTGCGCAGCCGAACTGTGGCCGACGACCTGATCAACAAGTTTGATTTACGAAAGGTGTACGGAGATCGCCGCTATGTGGACGCCAGGAAAGATCTCGATTCGCGCACGGATGTCGCATCGGATCGAAAGAGCGGAATCATCACCCTTACCGTGAGCGATAAGAGTCCCGAAAGGGCTGCGGAGATGGCGAAGGAATATGTGGTCGCGTTAAACAACATTGTCATTACGCTGAACAGCTCTTCGGCCCATAAAGAAAGAGTGTTTCTGGAAGCACGGCTGGTGGAAGTGGAAAAGGAACTTGAACAGGCGGAAAAAGATTTTAGTCAATTTGCCAGCAAGAACACCGCGATCGACGTAAAGGAGCAAAGCCGCGCCATGATTGGCGCCGCGGCTGAATTAGAAGGGCAGTTGATTGCTGCTCAGACCGAGTTGCAAGGTTTGCGCCAGGTTTATACCGACAGCAACGTTCGCGTCCGCTCGGTGCAAGCTCGCGTCGATGAATTTCGAAGGCAGTTGCAGAAGATGGGCGGAAAACCTCCTGCAAGCACGGATGGCAGTGCTTCCGGGACTGAGGAAGCTTCCGATCAGAATCGGGATTTGTACCCTTCCATACGCGAATTGCCGGTCCTTGGGGTGACGTGGGCTGACCTTTACCGTCGCACGAAAGTGGAGGAAGCGGTCTATGAAACTTTGACCAAACAATACGAGTTGGCGAAAGTGGAAGAGGCCCGAGAGACCCCAAGCGTGAAAGTGCTGGATGTCGGGGACGTACCCGAACGGCATTCTTTTCCTCCTCGGATCGTGCTGATCGGTCTAGGCACTGTTTGTTCTTTAATTCTCGGTGGCATGTGGGTGTTGGCGAACGCGCGATGGCAGGAGACAGATCCGGATGATCCCGGGAAAGTGCTCGCAGAGAAAGTGCTGAATAGTATCAAAGCAATGGATCGGAGGCGGCACTACCAGCCGCACGATCGAAAGAACGGAGACGGTCCAAGGATTTCCCATGAAGGATAGCGAAGCCATCTTCGCAGCTGGTGCGAGTGTGCCGGTTGACGAGCGCTCAAAGTCAACCGCACGTGGTGAGGACATTCGCGTTGTTCGGCATCCCAGATGCTTGCTCTGCGGACGAGTGGGAAAAGAATTGTATGGTGAGCTCACAGATTGGCTATTCTGCGCCCCCGGAGATTGGGGTCTTCGGCATTGCGAGGTTTGTGGCTTGGTCTGGCTGGATCCACAGCCTGCGGTTGAAGAGATCCCGAAGTTGTATTCCAAGTACTACACGCATGGCAACTCAGCATCGCATGTGAGCTTTGAAAGCCTTCGCCAGGACATCTCGCGATGCGTCTTAGCGCAGATGGGTTACAGAATCGACTCTTCACCTAAGTGGTTGCCGCGCCTGTTAGCGCGAATGCGGCCATTCTGGAGGGCGAATTCTCTCGATGTAATGGGCCTCTCCCCGCGCGCCGGCGCGACCTTGCTTGACGTAGGTTGCGGGAGCGGAACATTTATCGGGAAGATGCGCTCGCTTGGCTGGAATGTTACTGGCGTAGATCCTGATTCGCTAGCCGTCGCTTACGCTAAGCGCCAGGGCTTCGAAGTTTTTCACGGGACAATCTCCGACATACCCGCAGACGCGCACTATGACGTGATCACGCTCAGTCACGTGATCGAGCATGTTCCCGATCCGGTGCAACTGCTGCGTGAATGCAAAAGCCATCTGCGGGACGAAGACAGTCGCGTAGTCATCGCTACACCGAACATCGACAGTTTGGGCCATCGCTGGTTCAAGCGTTATTGGCGCGGCCTGGAAGTGCCACGTCATTTGCTGATCTTCTCTCCGGCAGCCTTGAGGAAATGCATCGTCGAGGCGGGTCTGCGTGTGAACACGATGCGGACCGAAACTCGTTTAGCTCGCATGATCTATAACCCCAGTGTTTGCGCACGGGCGGGGGAATCAGAGATCGGCGCTAAATCGAATTTCGCGGTGGCAACTAAGGCTACCGCGTATTTATTTCAGGCTTTAGAGGACGCATGGAGTTGCTTTCGCAATGATGTGGGGGAAGAGATTTTTTGCATTTGCAGGGTGCCGTAAGTCATGACTGATACCAACGTCCATATCGAAGCCGATCCTCGGCAGCAGATCGCCAGTGGAGATTTCTCTGAGGAGACGACGGTGCGGAGAGCGGGAACGCGGCGTTTAATTCGCAGCGTTGGGACTAACACGTTTTATCAAATTGGATCGCAAGTGGCGCCAGCGGTCGCGGCCATCGCGGTGATTCCGCGGCTGCTTCGGTACCTTGGTCCGGAAGCATTTGGGATCGTGACCCTTTTTTCGACGGCCTTGATTTACTTTACGATGCTCGATCTTGGGTTGGGACGCGCCGCGACTCGATTCATCGCTCAGAGTTTGGAGGCGGGACGGACGGAGGATGTACGCCGCTATTTCTGGAGCTCGATTCTCCTTCTCACCGGAGCCGGGATACTTGTGAGCGTCGGTTTTCTCTTGGCTACTCCAGCGTTGGTTTCAAACTACCTGCACATTTCTCCGGCTTATCGACGCGTCACGACCGAGTCATTCTATTTGATATTTGCAACCATCCCCTTGGTGACCTTAACCGCCGGTCTGCGAGGGTTTCTTGAAGCGGCAGGACGGTTTCCGTTTCTGAGTGTTGTGACAGCATTCAGTGGCGTGGGCATGTACTTCCTCCCGCTCCTGGCGGTAATGGTCGAAGGAGGGCTCGTCTGGGTCGCCATGGCCTATGTCACCGTGAGAGCCTCAATAACCATCGCTTTCGCAATCGGGTGCCTCGGCGTTGAGAATCGCCCTCCGCTTCGTCCAATCTTAGATATGAAGTCGGTCAAGAAAATGGTCTCGTTCGGAGGATGGCTCTCCGTTTCAAATGTGATTGGCGCTGCCATGGTGTACGGAGACCGATTCCTGCTTGGCTCCTGCGTGGGGATGGCTGCTGTCGCCAGCTACTCGATGCCGCTCGATGTGATCGGAAGAATGCAGATCATCATCACGAGCTTCTGCGCAGTTTTGTTTCCTTTAATGAGCCGCCTTGATGGGTTGCGTTCTGCGCGTTTCGATACCGTATATCGAGGGGCAATTGCGAGCGTTTTGGCGCTCATCACTCCCTTGACCGTGTCGATGATATTGCTAACCCCGTTGCTGATGAAGCTCTGGCTTCGCTCACGGAATACTCCCGACGCGGTTTTCGCTGCAGAAGTTTTTTTTGCCGGCTCCATCGTGCAAGCGATGGCCTCTGTATCATTTACTGCCTTGCATGCCCGGGGCCGTTCCGATCTGACCGCTTGGCTGCACATGGCCGAGTTCCCGATCTATTGCGGAGCATTCTACTGGGCCGCGACCCACTTCGGAGTAAAGGGCGCCGCCCTCGTGTGGCTGGGGCGCACAACCCTGGATTTTGTTTGCATGGTCGTCCTGCTGAAATGGCACGAACGAGGCGATCGTCCACTCATAACTCCCGAATTGGCAGCTGCCGTGGTTTCTTTGGGCACGCTTCTCATGGTCGCTCGCGGAGTTCCGAATGCAGCCCTCTTTGGATCCATCATCTGTGGGCTGACGTGGTTGTGGACCTGGCGAATGCTTCTGGACACGAAAATGCGCACGCAATTGGCGAGCGTAATCAGTTCGTCGAACGATACGCTCTGCTGGGTGCTGGGAGTTGATCGAAATGGCTAACAACTCAATCCCTCAAAATGGCGCCGAATCAGTTCAATTGGAGAATGTGCCTGCAATGCTCGGTGTTGAGAAATACCAAAGCAAGGACGTTGCACCCAGAGTGTCCCTAATTATTGTGACCTACAGATCGACGAACGAGCTGCCGGACTGCCTGGACAGTGTGCTGAATCAATCTCTGCCGGTCGAGGTGTTTCTCGTCGACAATGCCTCGCCGGACGGCACGAGGCAAATGGTTACTGATTATGCTAAGCGTTTCGACAATGTGTACGCGATTCTAAACACCGAGAATATTGGATTGGCCGCCGGAAATAATTGTCCCTTGGAAAAATGTCGAGGGGATTACGTCCTCATCTTGAATCCAGACACTCTGCTTCCGGATGGCAGCCTTGCGCAGATGGTTGATTTTCTCGACAGGAATCAGGACGTCGGAGTTCTGGGCCCGAAAAGCCTCTACAAAGATGGCGCGCCCCACGTCAGCTTTCATCGGCGCTGGGGAATTCTGCACGTCCTCGCGTGGCGCATTATGCCCTATCGCGTTGTCCGTTCGCTGTATGACCGGTTTTCCTCTTATGAATTTCAGGACGTACTCTTCGTATCAGGAGCGTGCTTGCTGCTGCGTCGCAGATCGGTGGCTACGACCCGGAATATTTTCTCACGGTGGAGGATGCTCTCGATCTTTGCATTCGCGCTCGGAAAACCGGGAGCCGGGTGGTTTTTTTCCCCAGTGTAGAGGTGATTCATTTTACTGGACGAAGTGGAAGTCAAGCGCCTTATCTCGTCGTTTGGCAGGGAATCCGGGGAACCGTCTATCACTTCCTGAAACACAAGGGAATCGTCCAGGCGTTCCTGGTCTCGATGCTGTTGGGGCTGGCCGCCGCGGCACGAGTTGTTATTGCCGGGGTTCTGGGCATCGCCCGGAAACGGTATCGAACCGTGGCGCGCATCTATGCCAGTGTTTTGTGGGAACTCTTGGTGCGAAATCCGATCCATGCCAATGGCATGCGGCGCATTAGCGGCCCCACTGAAACTAGGCGTGTGGGCATATTTTCTTGACTCTACACAGTGGAACCTATGCGGAGGTTGATTTGACGCCGAGAGTCTCTGTGATTCTTTTGAACTGGAACGGATACCACGACACAGCCGCGTGCCTTTCGTCTCTTAGGCACCTGCGTTACGGGAATTATGAAGTGACCGTTGTAGACAACGGCTCGACCAATGATTCCGCCTCTCGGCTCCGTGATAACCATCCGTGGGTAAAACTTATTGAGACCGGCAGAAATCTGGGGTTTGCGGGCGGCTGCAACGTAGGCATCGGTTACGCGTTGGCACATGGCGCAGACTTCGTATGGCTTCTCAACAATGACACCGTCGTAGATGGCCATGCATTGCAGGCTATGGTTGAAACCGCTCAAAGCGATCCACTCATCGGCGCAGTCGGCTCTGCGATCTATTCCATGGATGAGCCGGCAAGTATCCAGGCATGGGGCGGTGGATATGTCAATTTCTGGCTGGGACGTTCGCGACACTTCCTCAAACAAGTTCCGGATCACTCGATCGAATTCATTACCGGAGCCAGCCTGCTGATATCCCGGGCGGCAATCGAGAGCATCGGTCTGCTCGACGAGGAATTTTTCATGTACTGGGAGGATGCGGACTTCTGCTTCCGTCTGCGCCATGCCAAGTGGCGGCTCGCGGTGGCAGGGCAATCGAAAGTCTGGCATAAATCGTCCGCATCGGTGGGCAACAAGAGCGCGCGCATGGATGCCTATTTCAATGCATCCGCAGCCTCCTTCTTTCAGAAGCACGCGCCTATGCCTACATTTTCTACGTGGGTAGGTGGTCTGTTACGCCTCACAAAGAGGGCGATTCGTGGAGACTGGGAACGAACTCGAGCCGTATGGGCAGGCATAACGCAGCGAAGCACTCGGCAAGCTATGGTCGGATGCGAGATGCCAACTGAAGCGAGCGCGCGTTCAGTTTTGCGGTAAAGGGAAACTGAGTCGTTGAAGGGAAGTCATGATTTCAGGATGGCTTGCAAGCTCGGTGCTGGTGCTGTCGCTGGCTGCATTTTGCGGCGCATATGTGCACGTGAGCCGTCACGAAGGCAGCTATATCAACATCCTCACGCCTGCGCTCGTCGTCAACGTTCCTGCCTTTTATTTGTTTCCGTTTGCGTACGACAAATTGTTTGGCATTGAGGCCAGCACCTTTGCCTACGTTTACGTTTATGCGACGCTGGCCACCGAGAGCCTGGTCTTCGCATTCTTCTATACGCGTCCAAGAGTTCGGCCGATCCGTCTGCCGTTTGCATATGGCTACAACAATTTCTGGCCACTTTCCCTGGTGAGCCTCGCGCTCGCGGGTCTCCTGTTCATTCCGCTGATGCTGGAATTCCACGAATATATTTTCGAGCCGCGGCGAATTTACGAACTGACCCGGACGGGATTCGGCGGCAGTTTTTACTTGTCAAGCACTGCCGCGTACCTGGCGGTCACGTTGGCGCTGTTTAGTGCCCAGTCACGCCTTAAGAAACTTTTCGTAGTGCTTGCAGCGGCACTTGTGCTGTTTCTGCATGGGAGTAAGGGCCAAGTGCTGTATCTCCTTCTGTTGGTGGTTCTTTTCGAGATCTATATCCAAAAACGTAAAGTGAAAATATTCCCGGCTGTACTTGCGGGACTTGGAATGGGAGCGGTGTTAGCCGGCCTGTTCGCGGCAACGATGGTTCTGGGGGACCCGATGGAGTCCCTGGAAACGGTCAGTCACTACGCCGACTACACGCGGAACGCAATGTTGGTAATAGATTCCGACCTCCCCAGGCAGTACGGCCGACTGACGTGGGAGGGAAACGTACTCGCGCTCGTGCCCCGGGCTTTGATGCCAGATAAACCCAAGAATTTTGGAACATTTTATTTAGCCGAGCAATTTTATCAGGAGTGGTTTGACGCGGATACCGGATCACCCGCATTCGGAGTTGGAGTCCAATATGCCGATTTTGGATTTCTGGCAATCATCTATCTTGCTTTCTTCGCCGCTTTCAGAGGTTGGTTAGCACATATGTTCATCAGGCGATTGAAGGTGACGCGGCATCCTGGCGATTTCCTTGTCGTTGCATTTCTCGCCGACATTCCACTGTTTCCGATTGGCACCGGCTGGTTGCTTCCCGAAACGATTGTCCTGGCAATAGTCCTTCGCCTGGTCTCTTGCGTCGGAGCCGGTCAAGTCTACCGGGAACGGATCCAGCCCGCGCGTCGGCTCCTCACGGGCTCTACGATGAGGCCAATCGATAATACTGGGAGTATTTAGCTTGCTTGAGACTCTGTACGATGCGCGGTGGGTCGGCAATCATGGAATCGGCCGGTTCGCGGGCGAACTGCTCAAGTTGCTTCCCCGTGTAATTCCATTCCAGTCTGTTCGCCGGCCGTGGCACCCGCTCGATCCGGTTCTTCTGGGTGCGGCCTTGTGGAAACGAAACCCGCGGCTATTTTTTAGTCCGGGGTACAACTCTCCGCTGGGTTGGCCAGGACGATTTATTTTCACCCTGCATGATCTAAACCATTTGCGTGTTCCTGAAAATTCGAATGCAGCGAAAAGAGCGTACTACCGATACGTCATTGCCCCGGCGTGTCATCGTGCAGAGTACGTTCTTACGGTGTCGGAATATTCGAAGGCAGAAATTGCGGCGTGGGCGAAGGTTCCAGAAGAAAAGATTATCAATGTCGGGAATGGAGTGGGCGCACCTTTTTCTCCCGCGGGTCCGAAATACGAGCCTGGCTATCCATATTTGCTTTACGTCGGCAGCCGGAAGCCGCATAAGAATCTTCCGCGCCTCCTGAAAGCGTATGTCGACTCTGGAGTGCTTAAGGATATTCGGTTGGTCCTTTCAGGAGAGCCCGATCGGCAGATAACTGCTGAAATATCCCGATTGAACTTAAACGGCAAAGTGGAGTTTGTGGCTCTTTCTGGCGACGTGCATCTGTCTGAGGTTTATCGCGGCGCAGTCGCTCTCCTGTTCCCCTCACTTTATGAAGGTTTTGGCCTGCCTCCCTTGGAAGCTATGGCCTGCGGGGTTCCGGTGCTCACCTCGAATGTGTGCTCGCTCCCGGAGGTCGTGGGTGAGGCAGCGGTCCTGGTGTCTCCGCTGAATGAAGAGGAGATCGCGGATGGAATCAGGCGCCTTGCGGAGAATGATTCTCTGCGTGCGAGTTTGAGAATGAGCGGATTGATGCGGGCACAGAAGTTTACGTGGAGTGAAACAGCGCGAAAAACATTAGAGGCTCTCAAACTGGCAACTGACGTCAATGAGATCTATCAGTGCGGCACCTTTGTGGACACCAAAATGTGAAGCTACTTGGGATGCGAATTCCAGGCTTTTGGTTTACGGCCAAACTCAGATCGGGAAAGATGGCGCTCAAAGATTATCAACGCGTCATGCTTTCAAAAGATTGGCAGCACCAATCAGCGGAGTAGTTGCATCTGAGGGGATGAGGGATCGCGGTCGGGGTCCGATACCACTGTCCAAACAGCTTTGATGAGGATGCGATGGTTGACTTGTCCATCTTGCTTTTGACTAAGAACGGCAGGCGTGATCTCGAGCGCCTGCTACCCGCAGTCTACGGTCAGAGGTCGATACCTAGTTTCGAAGTGATCGCAGTCGATTCAGGTTCTACAGACGAGACCGTTGAGCTACTGCGGAAATATCCAGTGCGGCTGAAGCAAATTCCGGCTCACACATTTCATCATGCGCGGACGCGAAATCTGGCGGCAACGCTTGCAAATGGACGGACGCTGATTTTGTTATCGCAAGATGCGATTCCTGCTTCCGATCTGTGGCTGCATAAACTGATGTCGAATTTCGACGATCCCAGAGTCGGCGCGGTTTACGGTCGGCAGCTTCCAAAACATGGGTCTATGTCAGAGAGGCAGGAGACTCTGGACACGGTGTACGGCGCTCACAAATTCGTCAAGGACCCGGCGCACCGCAACGGGTTGGGATATCGCTTCTATCACTTTTCTGACGCAAACGCCGCTATTCGGCGAAGCGTTTGGCAGGCGACACGCTTTCCTGAAGAACTGAAAGTGTTTGAAGATCTGGGTATTGCAAAACGCATCCTCGATAACGGCTGGAAGATCGTTTACGAACCTGAAGCTCCAGTCTTTCACTCGCACAATCACAGCACAATTGGACTGTTCAAACGTTATTTCGATATTGGATACACGCTGAAGAGCCTGAAAATATGGGATGCGCCGGGAACCAGAGAGTCCTTGTCACGAGACGCCTGGAGGATGCTGGGACGGAAAATTAAACGCGCCCACCGCTGCGACAAAACGCGAGCGGCAGGCGATGGTATCCAGCAAGATATTGCCAAGTCAGTTGGATTATTTCTCGGACTCAATCAGGGATGCCTGCCGCTCATTCTGAAACGTCATCTCAGTGCTTTTCGGGTCTTTGGCTGATGAGTACTTGTTTGCTAGTAGAAGCAAAGGAAGCATCTGCCACTTCGTCAATTTGCGTTAAGACTGTTTGTGCATGATTCGAAGTCGGCTCAGCTATGTGCGCTTTCACCTGAGAGTCTTGACTCTGTTGTTGCCTGCGTGTGCCTACTTTATTGCGGTCAAGATACGCTTCGGTTTCAATCTCTTTTTCACGCGACACGCGCACAATGGCCTCCCCTCGTACTGGCAAATCATGTTGCTGACCACAATCGTCTGGGCGATCGCGGCTGAGGAGTCGGGATTGTGGAATGTGGAGCAACTGTACGCGCCAGATAAGAAAAGTCGGCGCCTGCTGGAAGCCCTGGCATTCACTTACGTTGTCGTGATGGCTGCAGGATTTTTGTACCGCGGCGCAAGCTACTCGCGGCTGGTTATTGCTATCAGTGCCGTTTCGCTTTTCGTCCTGGCCACCATCGCCCGCATTCTTTTCCGCGTGTTTCTGGAATTCCTACGCAGGAGCGGCAGAAGCGAAGTCAAGATATTGATGGTTGGCACCGATCGATTCGCCAGACGGGTTGCGACCACCCTGCAGCATGGCGAGGTGCTTCCTTGCCATGTCGTCGGGTTCGTACGTTTGCCGGGCCAGGAAACGGCAGTGGAAGGTCCGGTGTATGAGGCGGACGAGATTCCCAATTTCTCGAATGGGCATGCAATCGATGACGTAATTATCGCCCTCCCAGCGGTTCGACTCAGCGAGGTCCAAAACATCGCACCCACTCTCGAGAAGCTGTGCGTGCCCACACGCGTTGTCATCGACTTGGGGGAAGATGTTGGCATTCGCGATCGCCTGATTGATCTGGGTGATATTCACATGCTGGATATCCAGCCTACGTTGGCCGAGACCGGGCCTTATCTTGTACAGAAGCGCATTTTTGACATCAGCTTTTCAATTCTTGTTTTGTTACTTACGTTTCCAATTGCTTTTCTGGTGGCACTTGCAATCAAACTCACGAGCCCTGGCCCCATCTTTTTCAGCCAGGAGCGGGTTGGGCTGAATGGACGGGTCTTTCGCATGTACAAATTCCGAACCATGCGGATGGGCAGCCCCGAAGAGGCGGATACGCGATGGACTTGCGCCAGCGATCCCAGGAGAACCGCGATCGGAGTCTTCCTGCGTAAGACGAACCTCGACGAGCTCCCGCAGTTTCTGAATGTTTTGAAGGGGGAAATGAGCATTGTCGGTCCGCGGCCGGAGCGTCCACACTTTGTGGAGAAGTTCCTGGGAGAATTCGAGCGCTACAACGCTCGCCACATGTTCAAGGTGGGCATTACAGGTTGGGCGCAGGTTAATGGCTGGCGCGGCGATACCTCCATCGCGAAACGCATCGAATACGATCTGTATTACCTGCGCAACTGGAGTTTGACGTTCGATCTTCAGATCATGACCATGACGGTAATGCGAATTTTCAACAGCAAGAACGCTTACTGACTATTCTCCTTCTTCGTACAGGAACCACCCTCTTGACAACCGCATTTAAGCCTGCTGGGTAGACCCAAATTTCCGTTCCGCCAACCAGATAACGCCAGAAGACATCTGAAATTGTGTTCGCTGTTCTTTAGCTTTCTTTGCACGATTTGAGCGGTAAGTGACGTTCAGAAAAAGGAGGACCGTGTGCTGCCGCCCCGAAATGGAATCTCAAAGAACGACCGAATGAAGATCGCTCAGGTCGCCCCGTTGTATGAGAGCGTTCCCCCGCGTTTTTATGGGGGGACGGAGCGAGTTGTCTCGTGGCTCACAGAACAACTGGTTTCAATGGGACACGAAGTTACTCTGTTTGCCAGCGGAGAGTCCGTAACGGGTGCACGGCTGTCTCCTGCATGCAAAAAGGCGCTTAGACTTGACCCACAATGCATCGACCCTCTTGCACATCATATTCTGCTGGTAGAGCAGGTATTAAGCCGAGCGGAGGAGTTCGATCTCATTCACTTTCATATTGACTATATTCATTTTCCTCTCAGCCGCCGAGCCCGAGTCCCATGTGTGACGACCCTGCATGGAAGGCTTGATATGCCGGATCTGATTCCGCTTTACAAAGAATTCTCTGAAATACCTTTGGTTTCGATCTCCGATGCGCAACGCAGACCTCTGCCTTGGGCAAACTGGTTGGGAACGGTTCATCACGGGATGCCGGCAAAATCGCTGTCTCTGCGTGAGGGTAGCGGAGGATACCTTGCGTTTCTTGGTCGTGTGTCGCCGGAGAAGGGTCTGGCTCAGGCGATTGAAATTGCAATCCGTTCCGGAATGAAGTTGAAGGTTGCTGCAAAGGTAGATCACGCCGATCAAGAGTATTTTGAAAGCAATATCAGGCCTCTACTCGATCATCCACTGGTGGAGTTTATCGGCGAGATTGGACACATGGATAAGGAGGAGTTTTTGGGCAATGCGGCAGCCCTCCTGTTCCCTATTAACTGGCCAGAACCTTTCGGATTGGTAATGATCGAAGCCATGGCTTGCGGAACTCCAGTCATTGCTCACCCCTATGGATCTGTTCCTGAGATCATCCCAGATGGCGTTGCAGGGTTCATCTTCCACAGCATCGACGAGGCGGTGGAAGCGGTGCACCGAATCGCGGAGTTCGATCGCACGCGCTGTCGGCAACACTTTGAAATGAACTTTACCGATCAACGTATGGCAAGTGACTATGTGAACATCTATAAACAAATCGTGTCTCCAGCACCGACATCAATTACGGTCGAAGAGGGAGTGTTGAATTGGACGGAAGCGGAATCGCACAGCCCCAGTACTACATAGCGACCACATCCTCCCCAGCGGATGATCGTGCTCGCGTTCTGAAATATGGCAGGATGTTCTTTGTATTTGATCGCCTCGGCGACGTTCAAACCTCCGGCCTTGGCGAGCAGGGTCTTTTCTATGATGGAATGCGGCACCTTTCGGAATTGTCGCTGAAGCTGTGGGATGCGCGGCCTTTATTGCTGAGCTCAACTGTCGCGACCAACAATTTTCTTTTTACCGCAGACCTCGCCAACCTGGACGTCTTTCTCGATGGAGCGATGGCGATTAATCGCGGAACGCTCCACCTGGTTCGATCCAGGTTCCTTTGGCGAGATTCCTGCTTCGAAAACCTTTTGTTTGTTAATCACGGACTCGATTCTCTTCAGGTTCCAGTTCGCATTGGATTTGATGCGGACTTCACTGACGTTTTCGAAGTACGCGGAACCGTGCGGGAACGAAGGGGGCGGCGCCTGCCGGAGCGAGTAGACCGACACTCAGTTGTTTTGTCATATGAAGGGCTGGACAACGTAGTTCGGCACACTTGCATTCGAAGCGATGGCGATCGGGTAAGGGCCTCCGAAGCAGGGCTGGACTTCGAAATCGATCTTCGTCCTAAAGAAAAGCTGTCTTTGCAGCTCGAAATTTGCTGCAGCCTTGATCATCACGGGGG
Organism: Acidobacteriota bacterium; assembly: GCA_003225515.1. GTDB lineage: Bacteria > Acidobacteriota > Terriglobia > Terriglobales > Acidobacteriaceae > Sulfotelmatobacter. The sequence continues at coordinate 18,439 of QIAK01000241.1, forward strand.
ATCTATCGGCTACACCGAAGCTTTGTCTTCAGCCCGCTTTGAACTGGCGGAGATGGTCCGTGAATTTCCGGAGATTACCAGTTCGAACTCCCGATTCAGCGACTGGATTGCGCGCTCAATCTCTGATCTGGAGATGATGATCGCCGGTAATCCTGAAACGAATTATCCGTACGCCGGTGTTCCCTGGTTCTCTACCGTTTTTGGACGCGATGGAATCATCACAGCCCTGCAAACGTTGTGGCTGAACCCAAAGATTGCAAAAGGTGTTCTCGAGTTCCTGGCTGCTTCGCAGGCGCATGTGAGTGACTCGTTTGCTGATTCGGAACCGGGCAAGATTTTGCACGAAATGCGTCGGAGTGAAATGGCAGCGCTCGGTGAAGTTCCGTTCGGCCGCTACTACGGAAGTGTCGATGCCACTCCTTTATTCATCATTCTGGCCGGCGCGTATTTCGACCGCTCGGCTGATCGCCCATTCCTCGAGCGCCTGTGGCCGCATGTAGAGCGGGCCCTTCAGTGGATCGACGAATACGGGGACGTGGATGATGATGGCTTCGTTGAATACGCGCGACACTCCAACAATGGACTCGTGCAGCAGGGCTGGAAAGATTCTAATGACTCCGTTTTTCACTCCGATGGCAGAATCGCAAATCCCCCCATTGCTCTCTGCGAGGTGCAAGGGTATGTCTATGCAGCAAAGCTTGCCGCGAGCCGGTTGGCTCGCACTCTCGGCAAAGTGGAGCGCTGTTGCGAACTCGAATTGCAGGCAGAAACTTTGCGGACTCAGTTCGAGGACCAGTTCTGGTGCGAAGATCTCGGAACTTATGCTCTGGCTCTGGACGGTAACAAACGCGCATGTCGCGTGCGTACTTCGAATCCCGGGCATTGCCTCTACACGGGAATCTGTTCGCCTCAGCGAGCCAACCGCGTAGCTGAGATGCTTACGAGTTCGGAGTTTTTCACAGGCTGGGGAATTCGTACGGTCGCCTCGACCGAATCGCGATACAACCCTCTCTCCTATCACAACGGATCGATCTGGCCTCATGACAATTCCATCATCGCGAACGGGATGGCGAAATATGGATGGAAGAAGAAGGCCGGAAAGGTACTGCTCGCGTTGCTGGACCTGAGCAGCGAAGTCGAACTGCACCGTTTACCGGAATTGTTTTGTGGATTGAAAAGACGTCCGAATGAGGCTCCGACTCTCTATCCAGTGGCATGCTCGCCCCAAGCGTGGGCAGCTGCAGCGCCGCTTTTTATTCTGGAGGGATGTCTTGGAATTTCGGTCCACGCCGAGCGTAGACGAAT
>QIAK01000430.1 GCA_003225515.1 Acidobacteriota bacterium
CAGACCAAGAGTGTGACGTGTTTTCCATGCGACGACATGATCTGCGCACGACGTATCGCCGCTTACGCCAAGCCCGCCAACGATTTGTCCTTTCTTGTCATACAGCGCCAAGCCTCCCCCGAACACGATGACACCACCGATCGGCTTTCCCACCAACGGGTCGTCCGGCTGGCCGAACTTTTGCGGATCGCCGGCAAACGCCGTGGCTGGATCAGGTCCGGTCACGATGCTGTAAAGAGAGCCGCCCGGCTGGGCGCCGGAATAGAGATTGCCGGACGAAAGAGCAAAATTATCGCCACTGACCGCATTTGCTGTATTCGCCTTTTCCGCAGAGATAATTCGGCTGCCCGGCCACTCTGCGCCTCGATTTGGCCCGGTAAACACCACGGCGCAAACAATACCGTCGCGGTTCACGACAGTTCCCCATTCCTGATTTCCTAAGCCGCCGTTGGCTCCTTTGCCTTGTTTTACAGCAGCGGTTAGTGCTTCTTTGAGCTTATTGTGATCCGGCACTTTGGAGCAGTCTTCTGGATTTTGCGCAAAAGTAAACGCGGTAAAACCCACGAACACGATAACTGCGATCAGTTTCTGCAACAGTATTGGCACGTGCATGGTTCTCCTGGCTAATCCACTCTTAGCGTGTACAAATAAGCGGCAATATCGCGGCTGTCTTGCTCAGTCACACCCATCTCCGGCATGGCCGTATGAGGTTCCACCTGTTTCGGGTGCTGAATCCATCGCATGAGATTGTCGGGAGTGTTGGCCAGTTCGCCTGCTATGAAGTAGCGCTGGCCTACACCGTCGAGGGGCGGCCCGACCAAGCCTCGCGCACCCGGGACGCCCGAAATATCGTGGCAGGCATTACAGCCATACTTACGGATCTCAACTCTTCCCAATCGAGCGTTTCCGCCATTCGTCAATGTGGCAGCACGCTGCACTTCAGTGCGAGTCAGCCGATCGCATCCGCTGCAAAGCAGAATCAGAACAGCGCAGATCAACAGATACCTGGTGCTCATTGAATAACTCCATTGGAGGATCGAGTCAGATCCGCCATTCGCGTGTACTGCCAACGAGCATCGGACTCGTTCATCCATTTGAATAAAAGAACAAGGGCGACGATGAGCAAAAGCGTGCCCGCTGGAATCCACATGATGAGTCCGCCGAGCTGTTGATCCTCAAGAGCTGTGATGTGCCAGGCGAAAGCGGTGGCAAGATATGACGAATACCAGACGCGAGGCGCAAATGTGAGCAACGCTCCCAAAACACTGGTATGGAGAGCGGTGGTGAACACATATGCCACCCCTGCACCGTAGTCGAGCGCTGACGTGCGATTTGCCAGCGGCCACCAGAACAACAGTGCCGTCACAATGAAGGTGGTGTGCTGAGCGGCATGTATCCAATCGCTCTGCACCGCTTGATCGAACAGCCAGGGAATATGCCAAATCCAGAGCGCAATAGCGGAGAGCACCCACGCTACGATCGGTGTTGAAATTGTGTTCCAAGCTTTCCGGAAAGCTTTGGTACGCCCCAGAGCGGCGGCGCGTTCCCGCCAAGATAGAGGCAGAGCGAAGAGAAGTGGAATCAGAGGCCGGCCAAACACAAAGAGCGGAGCAGAAATCAACATGAGTATTTCATGTTGCGTCATGTGCACCCAGAACAGTTGCTCCCCGATCTCGTGAATCGGAGAATCGAGTGCGACCACCAACGAAATCCACCCCAGCACAAAATAAAGCACAGCAATGCGGCGCAGACTCGATTTGGCATCGCTTCGCAGCATTTTTGAAATGCCGAGAGAATAGATTCCGGCTGTCAGTAGTAAACAAACCACGACGACCGGAGGCCACGTCCACGCGGGCCTTTCGACGACGTCGCCTATCGGGGATGCCCAAGCTGGCAACGCGAGCAGCGAGCCAGCTGTGATCCACGCAATAAATCTAGTTCGACGTATCGAGTTCATTTCACTCACAAGGACTGAGAATCCAATGCGGTATTGAGCCGGCAACAATCACAATGGAAAAAGATAGGCAAAAAGCCATTCCCAGCACTGCCTGAAAATGGGCGCGATCGAATCGACTTCCGCCTTCCTCAGAGGTCTCTCCGGGGAATCGCCGAAACTCCACCAGTCCTGTTCCAAATCCACTCAGGGCAATTAGAAAGCAGACCACCCCGATAACATGAAGCACGTAATAGTGTCCGGTTGAACAACTGTGTTGTTCGAGCATATAGCTCAAGCCAAGATCCAATCCCAAGGCGAGGAAGCCAGCTATCAAGCTCCACCACAGTCCCAACGGCGTCTTCCCTGCCTCTATTGTTCGCCCTGAATCCGCCATATGTTTCCCCAACAAGTCCATTAAAGAAATCGCGTAGTCCCGTAAATCAAGAAATCGACCATCAGCCCAGTAATTACAACGAAGTACCAATAATCGGAATTGATCGCGGCATCGGCGAGACGAGTGCCTTCCATCTTGGGCGTGAACGAAATTGCCAGGAGCGCCACCGTCTCAATCAACTCAGTAAGCAGATGGCCGGAGTGCAATCCGACCAGAACCCACACAGTCGAAGCATAGGCATTGTCCGACCAGCGGCAGTTCAAGGCAGTAAACTCAAAAATCCGAAGTACGGTCGCCAGGATTGCAAAGGCAGAGAGAAGCATCAGGCCATTCCTTACCGCCTGGCGATCCCCCGATGGCGCTCGATTCCGCACCCACCATGCCGGGATGATGCTCACGAGGAAAACGACTGCGTTGATGGTGCCGTAGGTGAGTGCGGGCGGCAAATGTCCCGGCGGCCACTCGCTCGATCGTGTTCGCAGATAAAAATACGTGGCGAACATCAGGGCGAACATAGTGCCCTCGATGGCCATATAAAAAACATTTGCAAGCCAAGTGGTGTTTCGGTGACCAAAGGCGACGCTCGGCAGGCCCGAAACATCAAGGGTGAGCGGTCGCCGAATTGGTTGTTTCAGTGACTCCATGATTCCCTGCCCGGCGCCGATGTTGGCGACGGCCCGTGCGGCCAGTGCCATCCGATCAAAGTGACGATGATCCCACGAACGCTGCTGAAACAGTAATTGCCGTCAAGAAAGGCCAGATGCTCGGACCCGGGTCTTCATCTTTGTGCTGAGGATCAGCGTCGAGGCTGTGAGTCACCAGCGTCTCGCGAATATCATCGCGCAGCCCAACCACTACCGGTTGATCCGGCGGATCGTCCCACAGAGGATCTCGTCCACCTACGGTGGGAATATGAAGAAAATTGTACGGCGGTGGAGGAGAGGACATTCCCCATTCCAACCCGGCATCCCCCCAAGGATTGTTCTCCGCAATAGCACCCACCTGCCTGCTACGGACAACGTTTGCAAGAAATACCAGTATTCCGGCCGTCATAAAGACCACGCCACACGAAGCAAGCACATTCAGCCATTGCCAGTGCATATCTGGACCGTAGGTGTAAACGCGTCGCGGCATGCCGCGCAGTCCCAGGAAATGCAAGGTGAAGAAAGTCATGTTGAAACCGATGAAAAAGAGCCAGAAGTGCCATTTGCCCAATTTCTCGTCCGCCATCCTGCCCACAATTTTGGGGAGCCAGAAGTAAATGCCTGCGAACATTGGAAACAGCGCCCCGCCAATGAGCACATAGTGAAAATGCGCGACCACGAAATAGCTATCATGCACCTGCAAATCCACAGGCACGGACGCCAGCATCACTCCCGACAGTCCACCAATCAAGAACACAAAAAAGAATCCGAAGCACCACAGCATCGGCAATCGAAATTGAAGTCGTCCATTCCAAAGCGTGGCCATCCAGCAAAAGAATTGGACTCCGGTAGGAATCACAATCATCAAGCTGGCGGCTGTGAAAAAACTCTCGCTTAGCTGCGGTAACCCGGTCGCGAACATGTGATGCACCCACACCCCAAAGCCAATGAAACCTGTAGCCACGACTGACACGACAATGGGGGCGTATCCAAAGATGCGGCGTCGTGAAAAACACTCCACCAGCGTCGAGATGATGCTTGCGCCCGGAAGAAAGATGATGTAAACCTCGGGATGTCCAAAGAACCAGAACAAGTGCTGGTAGAGCAAAACATCGCCGCCTTCCGCGGGGTTGAAGAAATGAGTGCCCACCAGGCGATCGAGAAGCAACAACCCGCTCGCAACCATCACGGCCGGCATGGCAAAGATGACCATGATCGATATCACCAGCTTTTCCCACAACAGTATGGGCATGCGATTCAGGGTCATGCCTGGCGCGCGATGGCGAAGAATCGTGGTCGCGATGCAAATGGCCACGCCGAGGGCTGAGACCTCGGTGAAGGTAATCATTTGAGACCAGATATCGGCGCGGTGTCCCGGGGAATAGTTGGGCCCGGAAAGAGGTACATACGCAAACCATCCAACGTCCGGCCCCGTATTGGTCAGCAGACCACCCCAAAGAACCAGAGCCCCCGCTACATATAGGTAGTAGCTGAAGGCATTCAGGCGAGGAAAGGCGATGTTGCGGGCGCCGCACATGAGGGGAACGAGGTACACGCCGAACCCCTGAAACATCATAGGCACGGCAAACAGAAAAATCATCGTGCTGCCGTGCATGCTAAACACTTGGTTGTACAGATCGGGGCCCATCACAGAATTCTCAGGGCGAATAAGTTGAAGTCGAATCATCGCCGCGAGCACACCACCTAACAAAAAGAAGATGAAGGCAGTAACCATGAACCGTATGCCAATGTCGGTGTGATGGGTATTGCTGAACCATCCCCAAAGCCCGCGTGGCTGACACCAGGTTCGAGCCAGACGTTGGGCGAACTCCGACTGCCCGGTGTCACGATCATTCCCGATAATGGGTTCCGCTATCGCCAACTCTGTGCTCCTCAACGCAAACTCTGCAGATACGTGATCACCGCCTGAAGATCATCTGGAGAAAGCGGATTAGGCGCCATCTGCGTGCCTGGCTTGATGCGCTCGGGATCGACAATCCATCCCGCAAGCGCGCCGGCGGTATTCG
>QIAK01000431.1 GCA_003225515.1 Acidobacteriota bacterium
CATCTTTATCTCACCTACACAGGAACCATTAAAGGATTTCAGCGTGTGTGCGAAGCGGGCAAGCCGCTGGTTACAACTGCAACGTGGGCGCAGCGCGGACGGACGCTTGTCGTCGTAGGATTCGGCCACATGCCCTCGGGCAGAGAATCTCCTACGGTAGCGCGTCCGCGGGGGATGCCAGCCGAGAAAGTGCGCGCCGAGATTGGGCCGAAGATCATTGAGATGGATAGCATTATTGCGCGTTGTTGTGAAGAACTCGGATCGCGGCGCAAACTGCTGGATCATCCAGTATTAGGCCCGCTTACGGGTGACCAGTGGAGGAAATTTCACCTGGTGCACGGCCTGCATCATGTGAAGCAACTTTGGCGATTACGGCAGGGTTGAACGAGAGTCAAGAAGCCAAAAAAAAAAAGCTCCGGAGCCAGGCTCCGGAGCTCGATTTGTTTGGGACTACTCGCGTATGGAGTTTGGAGCGCCAGCCTTACGCGCCGCTTCCTGCATCTCGTCGAGTTTCTGCTTGGCCTCGTCGAGGGCTTTTTGCTTGTCGGCGATTTCCTGTTTGTACTGCGCGTCCTGTTTGTCCCAGTCGGCGGAGTTCCGCATGCGGTTGCCCGCGTCGGCATACATCGCCGCCGCTCGGATCTGGTATTCGCGCTGCAGCACGTCGAACTCGCGCGTGAGCAGAGAAATTTGCTCCTTCTGCGCGTTAATCTTTTCTTCCATTTGTTTCCAGGCAGTCTGCTTGGCCGCTGGGTCATCAGGAGCCTGAGTCTTATTGGCGTTCAGCGGGGCTTTGTCAGCAGTGTCTGTTTTGCTTTCCGCCGTTTTAGTGTCAGTGGTAGCCTTGGCGTCGTTCGCGGCCGGCGTCGCGCTATCCGGTTCTGCTGGTTTGGTTTGGGAAGTCGCCGTGGTAGTAGCCGTCGTCTGGCCTACGACAGAGAGCTTGTCGGTTTTCGGCATGTTGTCGTTGTCGAAAACTTTCGGCTTCGAGGTCGCTCCCGGATCTTTACGGATTTGCCGGGCATAGTCACCGAGGGACGAGCCGGAAGAAGAATTCTGCGAAGCCGCAGGAGCCTGATTCTGGGCAGCTCCAATGCCAGCCAAGCTCATAAATAAGACCAAGCCAATTCCACTGCATGCGATACGTTTCATGATTTTCACCTTTTCACTACCCTGAAATCTATTCGCCGGCAGGCAATACGCCTAACGGTTGATAATCGAAGTCGATCGATGTTGCCATTCAATCCCTGCCATTCAGTCCAAAGAGCTTCCCGCCGATGCTGCATGAGCGGCAGGCTGCGCCGTCAAAAATCCTCCAATGCTGCGATTCAGTTGTGATGCCTCGTGCGCAATATCGCTGGCCAGTTGCATCGTCATTTCAGGATCGCGGCTATTGGCAAGCTGCTGCGCGTATCCGGAAATTGTGGCCAATGAGGTGCGCAATTGCAGCGCCATTTCCGCCGAGATTTCGCCTTGTAATTCCTGATGGCGCCGGATTCGTTCGAGTTCGCTGAGATCGTTGATCAGGCACGCCACACCGAGCAGGCTCTGATCTGGAGAGGGGATGGCAGAAATCGTTACTGCGATAGAACGTTTTTCTCCCGCTGGAGTCTCGTATTCGGCTTCAACCTGCCGCCGCTTACTATGCTCTTGCAGCACGGAGCGGATCTCATCGGCCAGGCACACCGGTTCGCTTCCATTACTGATCGAGCCCTCTGAATCGCCCGTCAACGTTGAATGGCCGGAATTGACCAGCGCACCGCGAAAAATATCATCCGCACCCATTCCAGTGGCGGAGGCAAAGCCCAGAATAGCTTTCGCCGCCGGGTTCGCGGTCTTAACCAATCCATTGCTGCCAAAAACCAGCACGCCGCAGGACAGATTGGAGAGCACGGTCTGGCTGAAGTTGTCGCTAATGAGCGCACGCTGCTGCTCGGCCTTGGTTTGCACCTGCAGCTCATGCTTCTGTTGCTTCAGTTGCTGGATCACCGTGTTGTAGAGATGCAGCGGCAACGTATCCAATGTCGGCACGGGAGCGGAGGAAAAATCGCGCTCCTCGGCAATGGTTTTCTTCAGCATGCGAATGAACAGCAAACCCAGCAGGAACGCAGTCGCCGCGCAGAAGAACACAAGCGACGCCCGCAGCAGAATTGGGTTTCCCAGTAACCTCACCAGAGCCCTCCATACCAGTGCAGGAAACGGTTGCCGAAAAAGAAAGCGATGACGGCCATGCTCCCGAGAAAGACTCCAAAAGGCATCTGGTAATTGCGGTAGACCACACCACCTGCGCCGATTGCCATCCGCGGCGCCGGGCTGCCTGCGCATTCGCCAATCTCTTCATGTAGCGATGCGTTCGCTTCAGCCACACTATGAAAACCGTGGAGAGTCCAAAGAATGATCCCGCCAGCGACGCCGTAAAAATAGTGAAGATCGTCAGCTTGATACCCAGGAACGCGCCCACCATGGCCATGAGCTTCACGTCGCCAAAGCCCATGCCTTCGTTGCCCCTCCAACGCAGATAAATCGCGCCCGCTCCGTAGATGAACGAAGCCCCCACAGCCGCACCCAGCAGGGAATCGAGCAGGGACATCATCCGGATCGATAGATCGCCGCTGAAGGGCAGATTCACCAGGCCAGGCAGAAATTGTGCAGCCAGATCGTTTACCGGAACCAACAGACTGAAGACAACGCCAAGGGCGAGTCCGGGAAGCGTCAGCTTATCCGGCAGCAGCTTGGTTTCGGCATCGGTGAAAATCAGGCCCAGCAGCAAAAACGCAAGCGTGCAATATTTCAGCGTGGAAAGCGTCAGACCGAAATACGAGTAACAGGCCAGAAATAGAAGGCCCGTGAGCAGCTCAATCATCAGGTAACGCGGCGAAATCCTGGTCTTGCAATAACGGCAACGCCCGCCCAAAATCAGCCAACTCAGCAGTGGAAGATTGTCGTAGAAGGCGATTGGGTGGCTGCACTTGGGGCATGCGGATCGCGGCGTCACCACCGACAATCCCAATGGAAGTCGATAGATACACACATTCAGAAAGCTGCCGAAGGCCAGCCCGAAGAGAAATATCGCCGATGCTATGACAGGTTCCACGTTGTCTCGAAGATCTCGCTGAGAGCAAGGCGCGCCTGTAGACGCGAGCTTCTCCTGAAGAACGCTGCAACTCCCAGTTCTTGATTGGATTATAAGTCGATCGTGCCGGGAGGACTAAGGTACTGAAGTCATTGTCCGAACGGTCAAGGGGTGCGTAAGAGATTGATCATCAGGCCCTTAAGCTGGAACCTGGCGTCAGGCTGATCGCCAAAGTGATAGGTTCCGCAGTAACTGGCACTCGTGGCCTCACCGACGCTCGAGAGCAGCCAGGCCCACCCAAAATCGGCTCATGGAAAGACAAAGCGCAAGAGCTCTCCCTTTAGTGGCAGCGCCGAAGACTCGTCAGCAGGAAAGTTTCCGGCCCACCTGTTCCAATTGGGAGGAACGAGGCGCGTCTGGGCAGCGGGGACGTCGATCCATCCCTCAGTGGTTTCTTCGCGGAGAAAGACCGAGAATGCCTGAGGTGTGTAGGCCTGGCCATCAAGCGATTCCGACTTCCACTCAAACAAACTTGCCGCCAGCTTTTCAGTCAGGGACTCGTGCGGATCGAGGCAAAAGATCCAGCTTGGTTTTTCGGACCCAAGATATTCCTGCGCCGAGGCTCCTGGCCTGCCGCTCACGATCATCGCGCCATACTCGCGTGCGATCCGAACCGAGCCATCAGTCGAACCATGGTCCACTACAACAATGTCGTCACACGCATAAAGCGTCTCCAGAGCGCGGCCCAGCCGCAGACCGTCATTTTCCGTGTGCAGCAGCGCCGTGATCGAAGCCATGCGGATTATTGCTGCGCGTCCCCCAACTTCTGGCGGTTAGCATCCGCACTGGGAGCCTGCACCACCGTGATGGGCGCCTGCAGAGTGAAGTTCAACACGGTTTCTGAAGGAAGCTTGATTTGCTGGCTTTTGGACGCAGCCTGCACGCCACCTCCAACGCCCGCGCCGGCAGCGGTTCCAATCGCGGCGCCCTTGCCGCCGCCTGCGATGGCGCCGATAATGCCGCCGAGGATCGCGCCACCGCCGACTTTCTCAGCCGTATTCTTGCCGCGCGAACTTCCTTGCTTCCGGTACTGGTCGGTCTGAAGGCTATAGGTCTTGCCGCCCGATGAAAGTGTGTCCAGTTGCAACACGACCACCGATTGCCCAGCAAACTTGCCCGCACTCTTCACGTCCACAAGATGGCCGACGACCTCAACGCCCGCGGGCACCGCTTCCTGTCCGTCCGAGTCGAGAGCGGTGTTCAAGGTGGCGTGGAACGTGTCTCCAGTTTGGTTTTTCTCGCTGTCGATGGGATCGATCAAGCGCACCGTCAGCTGCGTGCCCTGGCGAGGGCGGAGGTAGGGGAGGCGGCGCCTGGGAGGCAACATGATCCGCCGCAGGGGCCGGCTGCGATCCGGAGTCCGCAGGCGGATCATTCGTAACGGTCTGCTTATCGTTCGAGTCACTCGGGGAATTATTGGCAGCGATTGAACTAGCAGACAAGCGGCCCCTGCTGGTCTTCTTTCCCGCGACTGGCTTTGCTTTTCCATCGGGCGAAGCTCCGGATGCCCGAACGGAAGGCGCAGCCTGCGGCGGCGCCTCAGGCGGCGTAACTGCAGCCGAATTCCCGACTTGCAGATTGTTGATAACTGTTTTTACGCCGGGAGTGGACCCCGCCTGCCGGCCCGCCGCTTCCCGCTGCGCATCGTTATCGACTCTGCCGGCGAGCGTCACTACGCCGGCCTCGGCCTGCACCGTCAGTTGCTTGGTTGCGAGGCCGGAATCCTGGCTGAACTTGCCTTGAATGTCGCTGGAAATCTTAGCGTCGTCGGGTTTGCGGGCGCAGCCTACGCCCACTCCGAGAATGATGGCCAGAAGGGAAGACACGAACACGGAATTCGATTTCATACTCGACTCCTGACGCCTGCGAGTGTGGCACGCAACGTCCAGTACAGTTTAGATGCAGCAAGGGTATCGTGCAGATGTAAATGCGAGGACGGGAAGTGCCGGACGTGGTGATGTGGTCAGGGGCGTCTTGCCCCTGCCGCTCTAGTGGATGAACGTGTAGTCGACGATTGACGCCGCCAGCCCGCCGTTCTCCGGTTGAGCCGCATTTTCCGGCGTGGCAGCGTCTTCGGCATTTCAAACACCATCTCAATTAGCGCATTCACGGGAAGCTGCTGGGGTCCGTTGAAAAGCACTCCGCTCTGGCTGATGTTTTCGATGATTCCCTCATACCATGTGCTGGTCTTGTTGACGCGGTAGCGCAGAGGAATGTCGAGCTTCAGACGACGCGCGCGCGGTACCCACGAAGGCCGTTTCTCGCGCGCATGGCTGCGACGGACGGCGGTCTCGGGCTTGGCATGCTCCACGCGCTGGGTTCGGCGCATGGTCGTCCAGTCATACTTATATTCCGCGGCGCACAGCAGGCAGACCTGATAGTAGTCGCCATCCGCACCACGGCGCGGCCATGAAAACTCGTGCGAGCAGCGCCCAAGCATAAGCACATCCATGAATTTTTGAGCCATATCTAATTACTTCCGGGTCCGGGAGAGCCCTCGGATGCACGCTCATCATCGCTCGAACCAACAACTTTGAATAGGTTACTTTCGTGCATCATTTTTGTACGTGAGCGTACGAAGCCGCTTCGATTCACGCAGTTAGCCTGTGGAACCCAGCGTTCTGACGGTAAGGACGATGAGCCGGAGGTTCCAAGCCACGGAACTGCGTTTTGTCGCAGCGGCCAGTAGCACGTCAGATGGATTTCGGCACCAAGGAGTGACTCGCGATCCGTGTATCATCGCGGCATGGCCGACTGCCTGCCGCATGTAACGGCATTTATCCTTGCCGGTGGCAAGAGCACGCGCATGGGCGCAGACAAGGCGTTTGTGATGCTCGACGGCCGCACGCTGCTGGACCGAGCTTTGGAGTTGGCGCGGTCTGTGACCTCCGATGTGCGTATCGTCGGCGATCCCGAAAAGTTTGCGGCGTTCGCTCCCGTCGTCGAAGATGTTTATCGCGGCTGCGGACCGCTGGGAGGAATCCATGCCGCATTGCGCTCGTCGCAGGCGGAATTGAATGCGATGCTCGCAGTGGACCTGCCATTCCTCTCGCCGGCACTGTTGCGGTTCCTGGTTAAGCGGGCACAGAACTCATCGGAGACTGTAACGGTTCCCCGATCCGGTGCAGGATTGCAGCCCTTATGTGCGATCTACCGGCGTGAGTTCGCCGATGCGGCCGAGCAGGCCTTATGCGCAGGCCGTTATAAAATTGACTCACTGTTCGAGGCGAATGCGTTGGTGATTGAAGAAAATGAATTGGAATCCGCAGGATTTTCGCAACAGATGTTTCGTAACCTGAATACCCCGCAAGATGTTGCGGAGTCCGACGCACAGCGTAGCAAAGCTGGAAGCTGAAAGCTGAAAGCTAGAAGCTGAAAGCATTTCCCATGCCCGAAGATCCCAAACCCGCGCCCTACATCGAATTTCGCGACGTCTCCAAGGCGTTCGGCGACAATGTCGTGCTCGACCGCGTCAGCTTCGACGTGATGCCGGCGGAAACCGTGTGCATTCTGGGGCGCAGCGGCGTGGGAAAATCGGTATCGCTGCATCACATTATGGGATTTCTCAAGCCCGACTCCGGCCGCGTGATCGTCGCTGGTGAGGACATCACCGATTACAACGAGGAGCAACTCGAACTGATCCGCAAAAAAGTCACCATGGTTTTTCAGAACGGAGCGCTATTCGATTCGTTAACGGTTGGCGAGAACGTGGCCTTTCCCCTGCGCGAAAATCGGGAACTCAACGAAGAGCAGATCTACCAGATCGTCGACGGCCTGTTGCAGATGGTTGGCGTGCAGGAGATGCGTGACTTGCTGCCATCCGATCTTTCGACGGGGATGAAGCGTTCGGTCGCGATCGCGCGGGCGCTGGCGGCACGGCCGGAATGCGTTCTTTATGATGAGCCTACAACAATGGTCGATCCGCTGATGGCGCAGTTGCTCGGCGACCTTATCAAGCGCCTAAAAATCCAACTGAACCTGACCAGCATCGTGGTCACCCACGACATGCGGCTAGCCAAGAAATTAGCCGAACGCGTCATGTTTCTTCATGAAGGCCGCGCCATCTTCTTCGGCCCCTACCCTGACATGGAGAAGTCCTCCGAGCCCATCATTCGCGAATTCCTGGAATTGGATGAACTGAAGCTGGAAGCGTAGAAGAGCAAGGACCAGCCGCTGAGCAGCCGTCGATCAGAACTGAAAACCGTTTTCCCTTGTGAGCGCACCCTGTCTGGGATATCTTGCTGCGCATGAAAATTCGCGCTGCTGTGATTGCCGCGATTATTTGTCTTCCTGCGTTTGCGCAATCGACCGACCCGCAGCCGCCAATGTCTATCGTGGTGAAGGCGGCAAAGTTGCTCGATGTTCGCAAGGGCGCGTATGTCGAAAACGCCGCCATATGGATCGACGGCGAGCGCATCAACGAAGTCGGCCGCGCCACCGACGTGCTGACGCATGCGCCTAAGAATTCCAGGATCATTGATCTCGGCCACGCGACCATGTTGCCGGGACTCATCGATTGCCACACGCACATCATGGGACGCATTCCCGAGGGAGACGATGGATACGTCCTGAACCTTGCCACCAAATCGCAAGCCTTTCGCGCACTCGAAGGCGCCTACAACGCTCGCATCACACTGCAGGCCGGTTATGTCACGATTCGGGACGTCGAGAATGAAGGCTCCGGATACGCTGACGTGGCGCTTCGCGATGCAATTAAGCAGGGACTGGCCGAAGGGCCGCGAATGCAGGTCGCGACGCGCGCCATCGCCGCCGTTGGACAATACAATCCCTTCGGCGTTTCCTCCGATCTCGCGAATTTTCCCACTGGCGCGCAGATGGTGAGCGGTGTGGAAGAAGTGCGCCGCGCCGCACGCGAACAGATTGGACACGGCGCCGATTTGATCAAGGTTTATGCGGACTGGAACCATCCGACACTCACCGTCGACGAAGTTCGCGTCGTCGTGGAAGAAGCGCACAAACAAGGCCTGAAGGTAGCGGCGCACGCCACCACCGCGGAAGGTATTAAGAACGCCGTGATCGCCGGAGTGGATTCAATCGAGCATGGCCACGGCATCGACCGCGCGGATCTCGAGCTGATGAAGGCTAAGGGGACCTTCCTGGTTCCTGCCGAGCGGCACAAGAACGAGCCCACCACTCCCGAACAGCAGCGAGGTTACGATGCGTTCATGCAAGGCATTCAGCAGGAAATCCAGATGGCCATGAATCTCGGTGTGAAAATCGCATCGGGCTTCGATGCTGCCGAAGCGTCTGGCCAAGGCAAGAACGCCGATGAATTAGCTGCGCTCGTCCGCCGCGGAATGCCGCCACTGGAGGCGATTCGCGCCGCCACGTTAAATGCCGCGGAATTGATGGGATGGCAGGACAAAGTGGGTTCGCTTGAGCCCGGGCACTTTGCCGATGTGATCGCCGTAGACGGCGATCCGTTAAAAGACATCACAATCCTGCAGCACGTAAAGTTTGTAATGAAAGGCGGGACCGTGATCAAAGACGAAGGCTCCCACCAGTGACGACCGACGACCGACGACCGACGACTGACGACCGACGACCGACTCTAGAACC
>QIAK01000432.1:0-463 GCA_003225515.1 Acidobacteriota bacterium
CGGCATGGAGACCACGGCAAAGACCATTCGCATCAATCGCGTGAATGGAGACGCTTTGGCCCAGACGGAGGTCAAAAGCACGTACAGCGACCTCAAGGAGCAGCCTAACGGAGCTCTGCTAGCGTCCTCCTCTCCGATACACGCCACGGCGCAGACAATGACCGCGCACAATACTCCCGGCACTGCGCTCTACTCAGGGAATGCGCGCCTCTGGCAAGACGCGAATATTATTGAGGCTCCAACCATCGAATTCGACCGCGACCACAGATCTGTCACAGCCCAGGGCACTCCCGGCAAGCCCGTGCAAACGATTCTGGTCCAAACGGAAAAGATACAAGCTGAAAAAGGAAAGTCTGAAATGGCCAAGATTGGGGCTGATTCTCGACCTGAAAAAAAAGATCGAAAAGATGGGGCGAAAGCAGCTCAACTTTCCAAATCAAGTCCAGTTTTCATCACGGCTGCG
>QIAK01000432.1:609-5263 GCA_003225515.1 Acidobacteriota bacterium
CCGGTCCCGGTCAGATTGAGCGCATGGTTGCTCAGGAGGATGTAATTATCCAGCAGCCCAGCCGCCGCGCCAACGGCCAACAGCTGGTCTATACAGCCGCAGAGGACAAATTTATCCTGACCGGCGGACCGCCTAGCATTTTTGATGCCGAACAAGGCAAAATTACCGGGGTTTCGTTGACTTTCTTCAGAGGCGATGATAGGGTGCTCGTAGTAGGCGAAGCAAGTACTCCTGTGGTAACTCAAACGCGAGTGGCACGATAAATGCGTGGACGATAATGCGTACCTTGGCCACGGAAGAAATCGGCAAGTCTTACCGTGGCCGTCGCGTCGTGAATGGCGTCAGCCTGACGGTCGAGCAGGGCGAAGTTGTTGGATTATTAGGCCCTAACGGCGCAGGCAAGACGACAACGTTTTACGCAATCGTCGGACTGATCCCTCCCGACACTGGCCGCGTGCTGTATGACGGTCAGGACATTACCGACGTCCCCATGTATTTACGGGCTCGTCAGTATGGCGTCAGCTATCTCCCGCAAGAAGCATCGGTTTTTCGCAAACTGACGGTAGAAGAGAACATCCTCGCGGTTCTGGAGGCGCAGCCGATGTCATGGCACGAGCGCCGCGAGAAGATGGAGCGATTTATTGATGAGCTGGGACTTGAGCACATCCGCCAGAATCGCGGATACGCTCTGTCCGGTGGGGAGCGGCGGCGCGTGGAAATTGCCCGCTGCCTGTGCATCAATCCCACATTCATTTTGCTGGATGAACCGTTTTCCGGGATCGATCCCATTGCTGTGCTGGACCTGCAAAAAATTATCAGCGGGCTGCGCGCCAGCGGCATCGGAGTTTTGATTACGGATCACAACGTGCGCGAAACTCTTTCTGTCACCGATCGGGCTTACATCATCGATGACGGTAGAATTTTCCGCCATGGGATGAGAAGGGTGTATCTGGGCGAGAGTTTCTCGCTGGTGTAAAAAACGTCATTGGTCGTTCGTCGTTGGCCACCCCGACGTGGATCAACCAGCGGGAACGCGAGATGCACGAACACGCTTGACAGCGACGATGATCGATTGGACAAGCTAGAGTAAGGGCGTCGTTGGCCGTTAGTCGTTGGTCGTTGGCAAACCACAAAAGCCGACAGCAACGATGAATGGCGAACGACCGACGACCAACGACCAACGACAGGATTTATGGTTCTTCTTCAACACAGGCTTAACGTAAAGCTCTCGCAGCGCCAGATTCTTACCCCTGGCCTGGTGCAGATGGTCTCTGTTCTTGCGCTCAACAAGCTTGAGCTGAAGGACATGATCAATGCGGAGATGGTTGAGAATCCTGTGCTGGAGGAGCTCGAAGACTCGGTTCCGCTGCTTGACGAGGTCGGCAAAAAAGAAGAAGATCGCGAGCGCGCCGCTGCCGCTACCAACGAAGAAAATCCTGCCACCGCTGCCGAGAAGAAAGATCCATTCGAAGAAATCGATTTCGGTTCGTTCTTCCAGGACTACCTCGATCCCGGCTACCGCACTCACAGCGAGATGGAGGACATCGAGCGCCCGTCCTTTGAAAATTTTCTATCCAAGCCGACCAATCTTACGGACCACCTCGCCTGGCAGTTAGGCGCACTTAGCCTTCGGCGAGAAGTGCGCGAGACCTGATCGCCAGCGAAGAAGAATTACTCGGCATTGCGCCACCCGCGGCGCCTGAAGCCGACGCCCAGACCGCGAAGAATATTGTGCAGGAAGCCCAAGCCCTTGGTTTGGCCGAGACTGCCGACCCGCCGGAGTCAGATGCGGAAGAACTATCGACATCCGGCGAGATCGCAGAGACTGTCGATCTTGAAAACAACGGCGAAACGATCGCCGATCTGGATGCCGGTTTAGAGAAAGAATTGATTGCCGAGACGCCGATCGCCGAAGCTGCGCCAATCGCGGCATCTGACGCAGCGCGCACGGAAACATCTTTCTCCACGCGTTCCGGAGATTCCGCGGCGGCGACTGCTCCCGCGCCCGAGCGCGCGGTTCGGGTAACTGCGACGTACAAGCCCAGCTTCACTGCCGCCGATCTGCAGGAAGCGCTTGAAGTAGTCCGGCAACTCGATCCTCCGGGTGTAGCCTGCCGCGACTTACGTGAATGCCTGCTCTGCCAGCTTCGTTATCACCAGGCACAGCTTGCCCTTCATAAGAACGGCAACGGCACAGTGCAGATTCTGCAGGACGCCACCGCGATCGTTGATCATCATCTACGCGCTCTGCAGAACAAGCAGCACAAAGAAATTGGCAAGGCTATTGCTCGACCCATCGAAGCCGTGCAGCAGGCACTGGACTACATTCGCACGCTGGATCCGCGCCCCGGCCTTCGCTACAACAAAGTCCAGGCGCGCCTTATCGAGCCCGACGTCGCTTTCATAAAGCATGGAGACGAATGGCTGGTGATTATGAACGACGAAGATCTGCCGCAGCTTCGCCTGAATCCGGCCTACAAGAAATTAGTCACTCGCGACGGGACGAACGAAAAGAGCACACGCGACTACGTGAAAGAGCGCTATAAGAGCGCCATCCAGCTCATCAAGAATATCGAGCAGCGCAAGCAGACCATCACCAAAGTCTGTTATTGCATCGTCGCCCGCCAGCAGGATTTTCTCGAACGAGGCATCGATCAACTGAAACCAATGATGATCAAGGAGGTGGCCGAAGAAATCGGCGTGCATCCTTCCACGGTAAGCCGTGCCGTCGCGAACAAATACGCCCACACTCCACAGGGCGTGTTCGAGTTGCGATACTTCTTCAGCGAGAGCGTGCAGGGCCCCGAGGGCGGGGGCACTTCGCTGCTCATCCTTAAGCGGCGCGTCAAGAAGCTCATCGAGGAAGAAGATCCGAGCCGGCCTTTGACGGACGAGCAGATCACCAGGATTCTGCAATCGCAGGGCATCCAGGTGACTCGACGCACCGTGGCTAAGTACCGCGAAGACATGCGCATTCCGAGCACGCACCAGCGCAGAGTGAAGAAATAAAGCGTCGTCGGTCGTCCGTCGTTGGCAAATGGCAACAACCGACAACGCGTTTGAGCCGACGACCAACGACGAACGACCTTACGAATTAATGCGGTGCCCGATTTAACCGATAATCAAGACTAGGACGGGGGCCCTCATGAACGTGGAATACACGGGAAGACACTACGTAATCACTCCCATCATCCGCAAAGAAGTAGAAACCGGCCTTAGCAAAATCCGCAAAATTCTGGGCGACCGATTTGATGCCAATGTTATCCTCGCCGTCGAAAAACACCGCCACAAAGCCGAAATCACCATCAGCCCCCGCAATGGTCCACTGGTCGGCCTGGCTCAAGCCAAGGACATGACCATTGCGGTGAACGAGGCCATCGACCACCTCGAAAAGCAAGCGGTCAAATATAAGACAAAGTGGATGTCGAAGAAGCGCTCCGCCCGCAAGAGTGAAGAAGTGAAGAAGTGGAACGGCCACAGTGCCTCGCCTCAGGAGGAACTGCAGACCGTCGTCGGAATCTCGGAAAAAACCGCTGTGCCCGTCATGGTTCACAGATATCCTGCTGTGGCCAAGACTACCGAAGTGCATATCGTCCGATCCGATGAAGCCATCGCCATGCGTCCCATGACCCTGGAGGAGGCCATCAAAGAAGCTCACTTCAAGGATCGAGACCTCTTCGTCTTCCGCGATTCCAAAGGCAAGGTGATGATCCTGCACCGAACCCGGGACGGCAAAATGGAATTGATCGAAGTGCCGTAGGGTTGTCAGCTCACGAAGAGTTTCCGGGTTCCACATCGTTATTCCGCCGGGCTCCGTATGAATACGTTTCTAGCGCATTGATACGTTTTAATACTGGTGTTTCGCATGCTAGAATTCGCCCGGAGAAAATTGCGATGACCCATTCATTCCGATGCACTCTGTTCCTTGCCGTCCTCGCGACGTTGACTCCGTTCAGCCTTTCGCAAACGCCTGCGGCCAAACTTTCTACCCATTGGGAAGAACTCACGGCATTCGATTTTCGCGAAGGCATTCATCGCTCGCAGGGAACGTGTCTGCTCCCTTTCGGAATTCTGGAAAAGCACGGTCCTCACCTACCTCTTGGAACCGATCTGCTTGACGTGCGGTATGCTGCCCTGCACGCCGCCGAGCAGGAGTATGCCGTGGTTTTTCCCGAATACTATTTCGGACAGATCGCCGAGGCCAAGCACGAGCCGGGAACCATGTCTTACAGCCGCAACCTGCAACTGGCGCTGTTGCAGGAAACAACGGACGAGATGTCGCGGAACGGCTGCAAGAAAGTTCTGATCGTGAACGGGCATGGCGGCAACGACAGCCTGCTGCCCTTCTTCGCGCAGACGCAACTCGACAAGCCCCACGACTATGTTGTCTACACGTTCGATGAACGCACTCCGCAGCACGGAGGTCCCGCGAAGAAAACCTCTATCGATATGCACGCCGGCGAAAGCGAGACGTCGAAGATGATGATCTCCCGTCCCGACACCGTGCATCTGGATCGCGCAACCAATGAGTCCGGCGCGGATCAGGCTCGCCAGAAGCTTCCCGAAGAGGTCTACACCGGCATCTGGTGGTACACGCGATTTCCTAACCACTATTCCGGGGAGGGTGCAGCGGCGACGAAAGAGCTTGGCGAAT
>QIAK01000433.1:0-5170 GCA_003225515.1 Acidobacteriota bacterium
TTGATCCTGACGGAAGGCGCGGAGCAGGTCTGAGAACTCGTGCTTGGGAATATCGAAGTGGCGCACGGTTTCAGCCAAGGCGACAAACACTGGATGCCGAGGCGTGGCATCGTAACAGGCATCGAGTTGGCGCTCCCATTGCTCCAGCAATTCCAGAGAGGCATTGGCGTCGCCAACTTCGTCGCCGAGATCGTCGGCAATGCGGCAATAAGCGTAGACGTTAAAGAAGTGTTGGCGAAGGCGCTCGGGAAGAAACCAGCTGGCTACCGAGAAATTTTCGTAGTGCGTACGGGCGAGGTGGGCACAATAAGCGCGAGCGGCGTCAAGCGTGGGTGGCGTTGCCGGGATTGCATAGGACGCCGGGAGGCGGGACCAGCCGAGAGCGGCGGGACTCGGGAGCGGCTGCGATTGGGTCGCGGTTTGGGTCATTCTATTTCAGTCATTCCCGTTCAGTGCGATCCGTTCGAAGTTCAACAACTAGCAACGTGAGAATACCTTCTTGTGCCGGTGGCGGTGCAAGCAAACGCGAGGTCCTTCGATTGCGTAAGCCGGCGCTGATTCCTGCGCCCTGAATCATGCAGCGCTGAAGCGCCGCGCCACCCTAAATCCTCAGTGGCCAGGGATGATCGCGGTTTTGATATCGCCGCCGCGGTTCAGCATGTGCCGCAGAACCTGCTGCAGGCGCGACAGTGGCGCCTCCCCGGTTATGTAGTCGGTAGGACGAATCTTCTTGGCCGCAATCAATCCAAAAGCACGGCGAACCGTTTCCGGCGTGTGGTGGAACGTTGCCTTTAGAGTGATTTCGGAATAATGCAGTCGGTTGGTCTCCAGTTGCACCTTGGTCCCACTGGCGCAGCCGCCGAAGAAGTTCACGGTACCGCCTTTGCGGACCATGTCGACTGCCCACTCCCACGCTTCCGGCTTGCCGACGGCTTCAACCACTACATCGCATCCACGCTTCTGCGGTGAAAGAGCGCGTACCGCTTCGACTACGTTGGGCACTTTTGTGGTTTGGATAATCTCGTGCGCGCCCATGTGTTTGGCCGCTTCCACTTGGCCGTCGCGCTTGACCACAGAAATCACGTTGCAACCGATGGCGCGAGCGACTTGCACAAACACCCAGAATGGTGACGGTATCGCCGA
Organism: Acidobacteriota bacterium; assembly: GCA_003225515.1. GTDB lineage: Bacteria > Acidobacteriota > Terriglobia > Terriglobales > Acidobacteriaceae > Sulfotelmatobacter. The sequence continues at coordinate 1,144 of QIAK01000433.1, forward strand.
TCTCAACCCCAGTCTCATGCAGGCCCCGTAAGACACACGCCAGAGGCTCCGTCATGGCAGCCTCTTCCACGGTGACGTTCGGCGGAATGATCAGCATGTTCGCTTCGACAATGCGCTTCGGCACGCGAATGTATTCCGCATAAGCGCCGTTGTTGAACAGGAGGTCTTCGCAAAGATTCTCCTGGTGCTTGGAACAGTAAAAACACATCTGGCAAGGCGCGGAATTCAGCGCGACCACGCGCATGCCCTTCTTGAATCCGTTAACGCCAGTCCCGACTTCCTCGATAACCCCGGCCAATTCGTGGCCAAACAGGGCGGGAGGAACGATCATGCGGGCATGATAGCCACGCTGGTACACCTTCAGATCAGTGCCGCAGGTCAATGCTACCTGCACTTTGACCAGAACCTCGCCGTCTCCCACGCGAGGGATGGGTACTTTTTCGATCTTGAGGTCTTCTTTGCCGTACAGGACGGCAGCGGTCATCTTTCCGTTCACTGCGGTCTTCCTTCCAGGCTACTTGGCCACGAACTCCCGGGCTGAATCATGATCTTCATCGAGGAAGGCTGGGGGTGGGCCGCCAAATCCAGGGCTTGCGGGCTCTCAGCGAGCGGGAAGCGATGACTGATCAGTCGTTCCAGATCCATTTCCCGATTCATGACGAAACGTATCGACTCTGGCTGCAAGTCGACCGATGCACTATAGGACCCCAGCAAGGTTTTCTCATCGACACAGACGGCTGCAGGATCGATCACGGCCTCTCCGTGCTGCGTTTGCGCGAAAAGCAAAATCCTGCCACCGGGACGGGCCGCATCCATCGCGGTGCGAATCAGGGAGTTTCCGCCAACTGCGAGAATTACCGCGTCGGCGCCACGCCCCCCGGTCAACTCGCGGACCCGTTCCACAACATTCGTCCGCGAAGCATCAATTGTATGGTCCATTCCGAAGCTTGAACCTATTCTAAGCCTCTCGGGATACAAATCGGAAGTAATTAAGGCGGCCCCCGCCCGCTGGGCTAACACGCTCAGTATGATGCCGATGGGGCCCTGTCCGATGGCCAGCACGGTCTCGCCGCGCCGTAAGCGCAGGGCCTCAATGCCCTTCATGCACGTGTTGACCGGCTCGACGAAGCAGGCCTGTTCGAACGAGACACCCTCCGAAATGCGGACGGTTCCACCCGCAACGATCCAGTCCATAACCCGGACGTATTCGGCAAAACCCCCGCCAGACGGCTCGAATCCGGCTGTGCAGCCGACTTTCTTATAGGTCGTGCACTGCGCAAAAGTCTTGTTCTGGCAATAAAAACACTCGCCGCAAGGAATGTGGTGGAAGACCATCACCCGGTCCCCGGGCCGGTATTCGGAGACCCCTTCGCCTACGGCGGCGACCACTCCGGAAGTTTCGTGACCGAAGATGCGCGGTGCGGAGTGTGATCCGGTCGATATTTTCTTAAGATCGGTACCGCACACACCGCAGGAGTGAACCCGAACCAGCATTTCTCCTTGACCAATTGCGGGAACAGGCACGGTCTCCAGGCGCACGTCGTTAAGTCCGCGATAGACGGCCGCCTGCATGGTCGCAGGAATGGAATGCGCCCGGGTTTCCACCGTAAACTGTCCGGCTAATGCCATTGAAGACATTTTAGATGATATTGCCGGGCGGTTTGTTTCAAATCAAGGGATTGCGCCATCGACAGGCCCATGGCCAGGATTAGTGAATCAGTGACCATGGCCTCTTCGATCTCCGATGGAGTCATCCTGAGCGCAGCCATTCTTCAGGCGGAGCGCAGGATCTCAGTCTAGAACGCTGCGTGCAACGTGAGATCCCTCCCGCTCATTGTGAAAGATTATGCCACCTCAGCCAATGCCTCATCCAGTGCGCCTTCTTCCACTTCAACTCGCGAATGCGTCTTCGCCACCAGCATGTAGATCGACGGCACTACGAATAACGTGAAGAGCGTGCCGATGATCATGCCGCTGACCAGCATGATACCGATGCTGTTGCGAGCGCCTGCGCCAGGACCTTTCGCCAGAACCAGCGGAAAATGTCCCATGACCGTAGCTGCCGTCGTCATCAGAATAGGCCGCAACCGTGTAGTGGCTGCTTCGATGACGGCTGCAAGTTTAGTCTTCCCGGTTTCCTGCAGGTGATTGGCAAACTCCACGATCAGAATGCCGTTCTTCGAAACCAGCCCCACCAGCGTGATCAATCCCACCTGACTGTAAATATTAAGGGTCGTCAGTCCCAGGAAAGAGAACATCAGCGCGCCGGAAACAGCCAGCGGCACTGAGCCCACCAGAATGATGAATGGATCGCGGAAGCTCTCGAACTGCGCTGCGAGCACGAGATAGATCAGGATGGCTGATAGCAGGAACGTTCCCAGAAATTTGCTGCCCTCCACTCGAAGCTGACGCGACTCGCCAGAGTAATCCACAGTAAAGCCCGGCGGCAGAATCGTCTTGGCCTGCTCCTCCAGGAAACTCAGCGCCTTGTCCAAAGGCACATTGGGCGGAATGACGCCCTGAATCGTGACCGCATTGAGCTGTTGGAATTTTTTCAAATCCCGCGGCTCAGTGGTGTTTTTCAGCGTGGCGAAGGTCGATAGCGGAACCAGTTTGTTATCGGATCCGGTAACGTAGATCTTCTCCAACTGATCGGGTGTCAAGCGTTCAGCGCGTTTAATTTGCGGAATGACCTTGTAGCTGCGCCCCTGAATGCTAAAGCGGTTGACATAGTCGCCACCCAACATGGTCGAAAGATCCTGCCCGGCTTCGGTTAAGTCGACTCCTTGGGCACGCACTTTGTCACGGTCGAAAATGACTTCGGCCTGCGGCTGATCGAATTTAAGGTCGGTGTCGGCGTAAATGAACAGCCCGCTGGCAAACGCCTTCTGCACCAGCTGATTGGCAAAATCATTGAGCTGCCTTGGTTCCATGGCCGAGGTAATCACGAATTCCACTGGAAAATTTCCGCCGCCGGGTAACGACGGAGGCGTCAATGGAATCACCCGAATACCCGGAATCTTAGATAGCGGGCCGACCGATTCGACCAGAAGTTGCTGCGCCGTTTTCTGGCTCCAGGGCTTGGTCACCATGCCTCCGAAGCCGCCGCTGGGCGAGGTGATCTGGAAGATGCTCGCACTTTCAGGGAAAGCGTGGTAGACGTCGTAGACCTGGTTCGTAAACAAGTTCGTCTGATCGATGGTGGAGTTCGCGGAACTCTGAATAACCCCGAAGACTACTCCTTGATCTTCCGGCGGCGCCAACTCGCGCTGCGAGAACATGTAGAAAGGTACGATCAGCGCAACCACGATCGCCCACAGAACCAGAACCACGGGCCGGTACTGCAAGGTGCCGGTAAGCGTACGCGAATACGCGTTGCGCACGCTCTCGAACCGGCGGTTCACCCAGCCCGCGAATCCCTTTTCAGTGTCTCCTGCGCGCAACAGTTTCGAACCCATCATCGGTGACAGGGTCAAAGCCACTACTCCGGAGACGATTACGGCTCCTGCCAGCGTGAATGCAAACTCGCGGAAGAGCGCGCCCGTCAATCCACCCTGAATGCCCACCGGCGCGTATACCGCGGCCAGCGTAATTGTCATGGCGATAATCGGACCGACCAGTTCGCGCGCAGCATCCATAGCCGCCCTCATAGGCGGCTTGCCCAGATGCAGATGGCGCTCGACGTTCTCCACGATCACGATCGCATCGTCCACCACCAACCCCACGGAGAGCACGATCGCGAGCAGGGTGAGAAGATTGATCGTGAAGCCGAACGCCAGCATGAGGAATACGGCGCCAACCAGCGAAATTGGAATCGCGACTACCGGAATCAGAACAGACCGCATCGATCCCAGAAACAAGAAGATCACAATGACCACAATGATCAGCGTCTCGGTCAGCGTGTGCAGCACTTCATTGATCGCGTCCTGAATGTAAGCCGTCGAATCGTAAGGGATACCGGCCTTCATGCCCGGAGGAAGTTGTGACTGGATCTCCGGCAGCGCGGCGCGAACATTCTTAATAACTT
>QIAK01000433.1:5195-7660 GCA_003225515.1 Acidobacteriota bacterium
CAAATGCCCATGAACGTAGCCGTTTCGCCGTTAAATCGAACGTCCTGATCGTAATTCTGCGCGCCCAGCACGACGTCGGCGATCTCGCCCAACCGAACCACAACTCCCTTGTCCTGCTTGACCACGAGTTGCCGGAATTCTTCCGGCGTGCGCAGATCGGTGTTGGCGATCAGATTCACCGACACCATCGAACCTTTCGTCTGTCCTAGAGCCGAAAGATGATTGTTTTTAGACAGAGCATCCCGCACCGCGGAAGCCGAAATGCCAAGTGCCGCCATCTTTTCTGGTTTCAGCCAGATGCGCATCGCGAACGTACGGTCGCCGAGAATGTCGGCACGCTGCACGCCGCTGATGGCGCTCAATTTCGGCTGCACTACCCGCGTCAGATAGTCGGTGATTTGGTTTTGGTCGAGACTCGCAGACGAAAAGCCCACGTACATCGAGGCAAATTGCGTGTCGGCCGTTTGCAAGTCGATGACTGGCGCCTGCGATTCCGGCGGCAAGTCATTTCGCACCTGTGCCAGCTTTGCTTGAATCTGGGTCAGCGCCGCATTGGTATCGTAGTTAAGCTTCAGGTGAACGGTGATCGTGCTGAGTCCCTGAGCGCTCGACGATTCCATGTAGTCGATGCCGTCGGCGCTGGCGATCACGCGTTCCAGTGGTGTGGTAATGAACCCGCGAACCAGGTCCGCATTAGCGCCGACGTACACGGTTGTGACTTGCACTACAGCGATGTCGCTGCGCGGATATTGCCGCACGCTCAGTGATCGAATCGACTGCAGGCCGGCGATAACAATCACCAGGCTGACCACGATCGCGAGCACCGGCCGCTTAATAAAGAGATCAGTAAATTTCATCGACCTATTCCTCTTGGGCTGTCCTTCATTGATTCTGATCTGGTTATTGTGAGTTAGCTGTCTTGAGGTTTGGGCGTCGGACTGTTCTCCGGCCGCACCTTGTTGTTGACCTCAACCGCGGCGCCGTTGCGGAGCTTGAACACTCCCGAGCTCACTACCTCATCGCCGGGATTGACTCCCGACACGACCGCGACCTGATCTCCTCGCGAGCCTTCAACCTTTACAAACTGCTGGCGCACACCGCGGTAGGTTTTTCCGCTCGGGTCCTTCATATCGGTGACGACATAGACTGAATCGCCGTAAGGCGCGTAATTGATTGCCGACGCCGGCAGCGCGATCACCGGGCGGTCTGCTCCGGTGACAACGTCCACCTGAACGAACATTCCCGGGCGCAACTTTCCGCCAGGATTGGATAACGTGGCCTGCACCTGAACGTTGCGGGTGGCCTCGTTCACGACCGAATCGATCGCCGTGACGCGGCCCATGAACTCATTGTGCGCCGTATCATTCGTAGTAACTCGGACAATCCGGTTTACCCGGGCTTCACCGGCGGACTGCTGTGGCACGCCAAAGTTCACATAGATTGGATTCAGCGACTGCAACGAAACGATGGCTTCGCCGGCGGCCAGATACTGGCCCAGGTTCACCTGGCGAATGCCGAGGATACCTGAGAAGGGCGCTCGAATCGTCTTTCGGGCAATGGTGGCGCGGATCTCCCCGGCCTGTGCCTCGGTTGCGTTTTTCTGGGCCGTGACATTATCGGCTTCCATGCGCGCCACCACTCCCTGCTTCACCAATTCCTGCGTACGGTCGAAATTGATGCGCGCGAGATCGCGCTGCGCCTCAGCGGCAGCCAACTGCGCGCGCTCCTGCCGCGTATCGAGCTCCAAGAGCACGTCACCGGCGTTCACGAATTTGCCGGACTCGAAGCCGATACGATCGACCGTGCCCGGCAGGTCCGCGCTGACCGTTACGCCCTGAACGGCGGCCGCCGTGCCGATCACGTTGAGTGTCGCCGGCCATTTCTCCTGCTTCGTAACGATAGTTGTGACTGCTTCAGGCGGTCGCTGCATCACAGCATGCGTGGCCGCCTCAATCTGGTGATACTTTGTGAACCCCAGGCCGGCGACGACTGCCGCCGCCACCGCCAACATCAGGAGCATTCGTTTCGCCATAAGTAAACTCCGGAACCATCAAAGATCTGCCAACTAAAGATCTGCCAACTAAAGATCTGCCAACTAAAGATCTGCCAACTAAAGATCTGCTAACTGAAGACAAAGTAAGTGACCCACGAGAATTACAATTGCGTGGGCCGAAAAAGCGCAATCTCCCCCAAGGCGCAAATTCGCGTCTTTTCACGATCAGCCTTGATTTCTAATTGCGCGCTGACAGCCATTGGTCAGCTTGAAAGCAGGTTAGGCACGGTCGCTGTCCCCACTCCCACAGGTTAGTGTTCAGATTTCAAACACGCCCTCAAGGATTCACGAATTTTCCACACTTGGCACAACCCGTACTGGAGGCGATCGGTTACTCGGGAGAACTTCCGTAATCAGGAATTCGAAAACATAACAATTCTCCAGGAGAGATTGACCTCGATCGGCCGTTAAC